>JAEZOA010000100.1 GCA_023441625.1 Bacillota bacterium | reverse complement strand
CCTCCCTAACACGGTATAATTATACAACTATTTTCATCAAAATAAAATGCACAAGCCTCTTTAAATGGAGTTTTCTTGTGCATTTACTTTTATATTTTTCTGCTAGAATTTACTTTTTCATTTAACCCATTTGACCTTATTTTCTTATTTTTTTGGTGAATATACTTCGTGGTTTAATTTATTACCATCAAATACAAACCTGTGCTCCAATTCATAATTATATTGCAGGTTAAGCATTTTTACCTTAAAGGTACAATCATTTTCCCAGAAGCCTTTATAAGCCTCTTTACCGCATATCCTATAAACATCATCTAGTCCAACCTCTACTTCAGTTAGCCCTTTATTGTCCCAGATCTTAATGTTACAGCTGTACTTTGAATTAAACTCCAGTAGAGCCTTGTTTATTCTTGCTCCTGGATTGAAAATAAATTCTCTTCCAGATATTCTCCTAGCAACCTTCGGAAGAGGTGAAACAGGATTTGGTAATGGAGGATGGTTAAATTCATCAACCAATTCTTTAAATATAGACTGGTTTTGCAGGTTAGTCTGTTTAGGACTGGATAACCTTGCAGCTGGAATTATAAATGTTTCCATTAATGTTTCATACCAGTAAAATTGATCCAGAGGTAATGGAGACATCATAACAACCACCATATTAAGAGATGGTACTATAGAGAGGTATTGACCAGTTACTCCTTTTGCTGAGTATCCACCATACCTGTTTATATTCCACTGATACCCACAACCGTAAAAGCTCCATGGACCATTCGGAGTATCAATATGCTTTTTGGTTGATATGCTTACCCAAGCTTCTGGTATTATTTGTACGCCCTCCCATCTGCCTTTTTGGAGGTATAGCTGTCCAATTTTAGCTAATCCCCATGCAGGTAGAGAAAGTCCATTGCAACCAATACTAACACCATTTTTATCACTTTCCCATTCGGCTCCTGGTATCCCCAAAGGTTCAAACAGCTTAATCTCAGCATATTCCGCAGCACTTATCCCACTTACTTTTTGAAGGATGGCAGATAATACTTGCATTGCTCCGCAACAATGGTTATACCTTTTGCCAGGTTCCTCTCTCATAGGTTGTTCAAAAACAAACCTTACAGGATCGTCACTTCTATACATTCTGCTGTCATAAGAGTTTTCACCAAATATAACACTAGTATCATCCCACTCAATCCCAGTAGTCATTTTGAGCAGGTGTTCTATTGTAATATCCCTCTTATATCTATCACATATTTCAGTATCAAATTCATTCACGTATTCAGGAAAGTAGTTTAGTACCTTTTCATCTACGCTCTGAATCAAGCCTTCTGCAATTGCTATACCTACTAAGGCTGACATAATGCTTTCTGTACAGCAGTTCACATATAAGGGTAAATCATTGTTAAACGGAAAAGAATGCAAGTCCGTTATAAGGTAGCCATTACGAAGAATTATCAGGCTGTGCAGCTCTTGATGACTGTTAGTTATATAATTTAATAATTTAATTAGCTTTTCATAATTAATTCCCTGCTCAATAGCTGTTGATTCGTTTAGATTTCCAATATGCATAAGTTAAGCTCCTCTCTCCCCTATTGGTATGTATATTTTGATATACGAGTCACTACGTTCCGTAGCATTTTCATATAGGTTGAAACCCGGTTTGTTTACCCACTGATAGTCTGATGTAGGCAGCCATGCTTGATATATGTAAATAATTGTTTCAATAACCTTGTAGGGCAATGGACCGCCCTTTACACTAAATACGGCATATTTCCCTGCCGGAACTATTTCTCCAGTCATCCCTTCGGGAATATAATTAAGAGAGCTTACCTCCTCACCTGATATAAATGAATAATAATCTCCATTGCGGCGGGTATTAAGTCCATATCTTAATCCAGGCTTGACTCTATTTGGAATTTGATCTGCCACACCCTTTGCAATATAGTCCTCTTCAAATTTAGGGATCTTTTCAAATCCTTCTCCATCCTTGTCTGTTGTTACAAGTTCTAAACCTATGATCATAAACTCCTCCAAATCAACAATTTCTGGTAGAGTGTGGGAGCTTGCCGCATAAAGGGTTCTTGCTCTCATATAGGCTATCTGGAATATTACTGGTGCAAGTGTTTTATATGGTTGACCGGCAGGATTAATTTCATGCGACCACATGAATCCCACAACCATGTCAAGAGCTCTATCAAGCTCCCAATATTCACTTTCGAATGCAGACGGCTCTGTCAATACATAAAATGGACCGGCATAACGGCTTCTCTTTAAAGCATTATTTACTATTTTAGCTATGTAGTAGGCTTGTACACCACCTGATTGTATTACTGATTCAATAAATTCTTCAATTTCCTGTTTTGTAGTATAATTATCACTTATTTTAAATACCTTACATATGGAGCAGAAGGTCTCTTCCTTTAACCGGCCAGCCAATTCAAGCATCTCCAAGGCTCTTTTAAAAACTGACATTACAAGTTTCATTTCCAATACCGTCAATGTATCCTCAGAATTAAAATCTACACCTGTTAGTGTAATGCAAAAACCCATTACAATATTCCTGTAAGTAATCTCCTCTTCATTCTGATATATTCCGAAATCCGAAGCTGTCCTTCCGAGCTTACCTATTATAATATTGATGAAATTGTAAGGATTGTATATGTCATCAAGACTAAAACCATCGCTTAGCAACACATTTTTCAAACCCCAGAAACGTCTGTGGTTTACAAAGAAATTCTCAAGAAGTTTTCCATCATGCTCCAAAATAAATGGAAGATATAAAGGGTTAAGATCATCAGAAAGACAGTTTTTCAGTATTTCAAGATCCACATCTTTTTCAAGAGGATTTGGCTTGTCTGATTCACCTGCTTCCTTTAATGCAGCAGTTTCATTAACATTTTTACTTGATAAAAGCTCATTCAGCAGTTTGAAACTGTCGATATTGTCTTCACTCTGGTTGCTACAAGTATTCAGAAACTCTGTAAGAAGATCTATACATTGGCTATATAGCAGTGATTTTTTAGCAAGACATTTTAGCCTATTATTAATAATCTGAATAATTATATTCTTATTCCCGTCGGAAGTTATTATCGATGAGATTTCCTTAAGTGTAAAACCCATATCTTTAAGGAGCAAAATCTGATAAATCCGATGGGTTTCGGCTTCGCCATATAAACGGTAGTTTGACTCATTACCCCTCTTACTTTCAAGGATTCCTATGCTTTCATAATGGCGAATAGTTCGTGCAGACACTCCAAATTTCTGGGCTACTTGCCCCACTGTGAGCATGTTTTCAATCATATTGCCTCCTTTAATAATCCTTCCGTTAATAGTATTTTTCACCTTTTATAGGAAATTTTCTAATACTATTATGATTATAAAGGTTAACGTTATGACAATGTCAAGAGTTATTTTCGCGGGCATGCGCATATGCGAAAGAGCAATCATCTCTTGAGGGACTATATTGTTAATCGCTATTAAACCTTAGGCGACTATTTAAGAAATTTACCTTTTTTAATCCTATTATATATAAATCCAAATAGTACAATTGGCCATGACATCATAATCCCAATCACTGCAAAGCCTATATTACGGTTATTTGTCAGAAGTAATCCTAGGTCGTCTGAAAATGGGTTGTCTGTAATCTGGTATGTCCAGGTTGATGCAGGTCCTTTAATTCCCATCTTATTCAAATCTACATGTCCTTGAGAAAAATCAATAGATTTAAAGGCATTAACAGTTTGCTCATCAATTCTCTGATTCAATTTATTGTAACTATCCACAGCAACCCTAATAAATTCTTCAAGAGGATTTCTTCCGCCTATATTTGTAAGATGTATCCCCTCTCGAATATAATTAATGTGATCAATATACTCTGCCCAACACTGACTAATATAGAAGAGTGAGATATACTTTTCCACTCTTTCCAGAGCATTGGCGTCAACATATGCAAGGGCTGCATTATATTCCTTTGGCACCATTGATAATAACAGGGATTTGTCAGACCTCCCGAATAAAATCTCTTGCCGCCCGTTATAGATAATTTTACGCTGTTCTTCAACAATACAGGAATATCTCCAAAGAAGTGTCCTGATGTCTCCATTCTGTCCTTCAGCTGCCTGCTGTACCTTTGCTACCGCATGTGTATACACAGGATTATTAATAGGGCTATCCTGATTCTTAAGATTTTTTTTTGCAGGAATAAGACTGCCGGTTCCAAACTTTTTGAACAAATTATCCTCCAAGCTGATAAAAAAACGAGAAGAACCCGGGTCTCCTTGACGTCCGGAACGACCCCTCAGTTGACTGTCAATGCGGCGGCTCTCATTCTTGTTTGTTCCAATGACATATAGCCCTCCAAGTGCTACAACCTTCTCTCTTTCCTCCTCGTTAACCCCGCCTAAACGTATATCCGTACCCCGCCCTGCCATATTTGTGGATACGGTAACAGCCCCAAGTGCACCTGCCTGTGCAATAATACCGGCCTCCAGTTCATCATTTTTAGCGTTTAGAACATTGCTATTTACCCCAACCTCTTTTAGTTCCTTTGCAATTTTCTCAGACTCTTTTATGCTTGCAGTACCTATTAAAATAGGCTGTCCGGATGCATGAACTCTTCTTATTTCTGAAACCAGAGCCTTATATTTTGTCTCTAAATGCGTAAAAATGAAATCATCTTCATCTTTTCTAATACATGGCTTATTAGGAGGAATAACAACAACATCCAAATCATAAAATCCCTTGAATTCATTTGCAGACGTTATAGCTGTTGCCGTCATCCCACACATTTTTGGATAGGATTTTAAAAAATGCTGCACAGTTATGGAACCCAAAATTCTACCGTTTGAAAATGTCTCAAGTCCTTCCTTTGATTCAATAGCTGCCTGAAGACCGTCAGGCCATACTCTTTTGTCAGCAATACGCCCTGTATACTCATCTACAAGCTCCACTTTTCCATTTTGAACAATATAATCAACATCACAACTTAACAATGTCTGTGCATGAAGAGCACAATTTATTTCCAGTAGCAAATCATAATTTTCCAAATCATATATATTTCCACATCCCAGCATTTCTTCTACCTTATTTGTACCAACTTCCGTCAAATAAACATTCCTTGAATATTCATCCGTATCATAATCCACGCCGAATTCAAGTTTATTCATTATTTCAGAAATTTTACTAGAAACCTTTTGTGCTGAAGGAATATTTTCAGCAATTACAAGAGGAATACTTGCTTCATCGATCAATATAAAGTCAGCTTCATCCACTATCGCAAAATTGAATGTACGCTGCACAAGCTCATCTACTTCAAAACAAAGAGAATCTCTTAAATAATCAAATCCGGCTTCCTTGGCAGTAATATACGTAATATCAGCAGCGTACGCCTTTTTTCTTTCCTCCCTGCTCATTCCCTCATTAACAAAGCCTACCGTTAATCCGAGAAAACTATATACTGGACCCATCCATCCAGCATCCCTTCGTGCTAGATAATCATTGGCAGTAAGTATGTGTACACCTCTACCGTCAAGTGAGTTCAAGTATGCAGGAAATACTGACACAAGGGTTTTTCCCTCACCTGTTTGCATTTCAACAAGCTTTCCCCTGTGCATAACAATTCCAGCAATAATTTGAACATCAAAGGGCTTTAATCCCAAAACACGTCTTATAACCTCACGCATCAATGCATATGCCTTGATCATCAGTTCATCAAGGGATGTCCCATTTTTTGCCTCAATCATAAGATTTTTAGACATCTCTTTTAGCAAGCTATCTTCCATATCTCTCAGCTCTATTTTCTTAATGTCCTCTACCAAACGTTGGTATGGTAAAAGGTTTGTATCATACAACTCAAAATCCTCTTTTTGAGGAAAAATTTTAAATTTTCTTTTTTTTTGAACCATCTGACTATCCATCGTTTATACCACTCTTTCCTGTTGTAATTATTAGGCAGCACAGAAAAACATCCCTCGCTTCGCGGTTCAGTTCAGCTTATGGTTACACAAATATATGTGCCAGCCTATTTGAGCGCGCACACTAAAAACGAAACCACACCACGAGGTCTATAAAATAACCGCTTAATTCGGCAATTGTTTCTCTCACTAATTAATATAAGATTTTATAGAGTACCTTGAAAGTAAGTATCAGACGAGTTTGATAGGGACTTGAATCTTTTTGAATAAAATAAGAATTAAGATATTAAGCAAAAAGGCTATCTCCAGAAACAGAAATACATGAAAAGAGAAGCTTACCTGTATAATCAAAAGTAAGACAGCAAAAACAAGTACTGTCAAAAATGCCATAAAACATGAAACTTCCCTTATATCTTTCAACAAGACTTGGTTTCTGTAGAATAATACCTCTCCAAAACAAACCGCAATCATGCTAAATAGAAATGAAATCACTTTTATAAATTCAAATATTAGTTTTGATATTCGCTTAATATTTCGTACCAAAAACATAAAAATAAAGCCCTTTCAGCAAATACAATTTTAATCATTCAATCAAATTTAATTTTACTCTTTACAAATATATTTATCAATAGTTTTATAAGCAAAATATGTCATACCTCAACCAGCTCTCCCGTTGCAAACAAGTAAATATATCTCTCATCAACACTTAAGCCAGTTAATAGTTCTAAAGCTTTAGCATAATAAGAAATCTGCATACTGTATTTGTCCTTAAGTTCTTGAACGTTTCCCTTATGAACAAAATCTGTCTTGTAGTCAATAAGAATTATTTTATTATCTTCTTCAAAATAGCAGTCAACAACGCCCTGTAATAGAATTTTATCCTCAGTGCTACCACTACCATCGAAGTTAGGATATAGCTCCTCAAGAGGCAGCTCTATGTTAAAGGGAACCTCTCTATAAAATTTTCCTGAGCTAAGCATCCTTGCGCAAATTGGTGATAGTATAAAGCCCTTAATTTTTCTTATATCTATACTTTTTGCCTGTTGTGATGTGATAAGTTCTTTATCTACCATAATTCTAATTTGCTCATCAATATTATTGTCATTGAAATTAATATGCTGCATTACAAAATGCATGATAGTACCTTTTTCGGCTGAGCTAAGCCCCTTCTTCTCCTGTAGGAATACTGGCTTTTTAATATTTGTCTGCCTGATAATTGGAGAATCTTCGCCTTCATAGTTTATATTAAAATATCTTTTAATCTCAGTAACAGATATCTTTGAAGGTATATTTGTAAAAGTGTTGTATTTATACCTCCAGCTTAGTCTTCTATTTATTTCTTCACTATTTTCTATTTTAGATGAGTCGCTGTTTTCAAGCCATTCTAATGTATCTGCCTGTTGAGTTTCTTCGTGCTCAATTATATTAACATAAGCATTGTTGGCTTGCCAACTTGCGTTGTTTGGGACTGCAATATCACTTTGATTACATAGGAATATATTCCATAAAGACTCATCATTTATATTTACACCACAATATTCTTTGCCTAAGCCTGCTGCTTCACGGAGTGATTGACTATTGCTATGCCTCATTACAGAAGGACCAATCCAGTCCAGGTAATTCTGAGCCTTTATCATATCATGTACAGGAAATTTTTCTGTTGAAGAGTTTGCAATTGTAAGCCATTTATTTGTTACCCTTTCCAAACTACTAACTGCTCCTGTTATAATCAGCTTTTCTCTTGCTCTGGTCAAAGCAACATAAAGTATACGCATCTCTTCTGAAAGAGTTTCCATTTTCAGCTTCTGGGCAATAGCTAATTTAGGAACTGAAGGATATTTAATTCTCTTTTTATAGTCCACAAAGTCAGGACCAAAGCCTAGCTCTTGATGTAGCAGAACTCCTTTATACATATCTTGAAAATTGAATTTTTTACCACACCCGCTTAAAAATACTACAGGGAATTCCAAGCCCTTACTTTTATGAATACTCATAAGTCTAACAACATTGTCATTTTCACCAAGAATCTTAGCACTTCCCAAATCACCTTTATTTGTTTTTAGTTTATCTATAAAGCTTATAAAGTTAAATAGGCCTTTGTAGCTTGTGCTTTCAAACTGAAGTGATCTTTCAAAAAGCACACGTAAGTTTGCTTGCTTCTTCTCGCCATCGTGCATTGCGCCAACAATACTAAAATATCCTGTATCATTGTATAGCTGCCAAATTAACTTATGTGTAGACATATACAGTGACATAGCTCTCCACTGTGTCAGTCTGTCTAAAAACTGTTTTGCTTTAGCGCAGATATCATTTTCTCCTAACGCCAATATATTTAACGCCTCAAATAGAGATACCTTACGGTCAGCTAGTCTTAGCTCAACTAACTCATTTGTGCTAAAGTTTGCTATTGGTGATCTCAAAACTGATAAAAGAGGAATATCCTGATAGGGATTGTCAATTATCTGCAACAGCGATAAAACCACCTGCACCTCAGGGGTTTTGAAGAAGCCGCTTCCAGTGTCTGCATAAGTAGGAATAGAAGCCTTTGAAAGTTCTTCTGTGAAAACTTCTGTCCAATTCTTTGTAGTTCTCAGTAATATAACTATGTCTTTATATTGTATATCTCGATATTGATTTGTTTTTTTATCCAGTACACTAAATTTCTTTCCATTCTCATCAGGCTGCATAAGTTCAATTATCCTATTTGCAACCATTCGAGCCTCCTGTTGAAGGTTATCTAATATCTCCTCTTCATCAATATCAGTATCAGCTTCACTTTCATCCTCTATAAGTATTGAATTATCACCTGTATCAGTAGTTTGAGCATCATTATTCTGCTGCCTAGTTGTTTCTATTAATCGCAGCTCAACCTCACCACCTACTACCCTATTATCCTCATGATTTACAGGATAGCTTGCTCCTGGATTTAATTCTTCCACTTCTGAGTAATCCAGCTCACCAACGCTTTGGGACATTATCTGTTTAAAAACAAAGTTAACCCCATCCACTACCTCTTTCCTGCTTCTAAAGTTCTTAAATAACAGTATTTTTCTATACAAGCTATTAGCTTCACTTGAATAAGAATTGTACTTGTCAAGGAAAAGCTCAGGCTTTGCCTGTCTGAATCTGTAAATACTCTGCTTTACATCGCCCACCATAAATACATTTGGTGTATCTATATCTTCCCTAGATATCATATTGATTATAATTTCTTGAACTAAATTACTATCCTGATACTCATCCACCAATATTTCAGAGTACTTTTCCTTGTAAGCCTTTGCTACCTTTGTAGGCTTTATATTTCCTTCTTCATCAAACTCAGAAAGTATCTTTAGGCAAAAGTGCTCTAAATCATTAAAATCAACTGATGCTTTTTGATTTTTCTTTAAAGAATATCTATTACTAAACTCTAGAACAAGTCTTGATAAACATTTAAGAATAGGAAACATAGCCCTTAAATCAATATTTATTTGTTCTGAATTAAGAAAGAAAACCTCTTCCTTAAGACTCTTTATATAGGACTTAATCTCATCTCTGGTCTTCTTTACATCTTCTTGAAGATATTTATCTGCATCCTTTCCACAGCGTGGCAAAGTGCAAAACTCTGTATTTTTTATGTAGTCATAAATTTCATCCCACTTAGAACCTAAGTCAATATTTCCATAGTAACAAGCATCATTGTTCTTATTATCTATTGTTGTTTTGTTAATGCCCACTTGGTCAGCTTTAATACCATTTTTTACAATAGCTAATAATCCTCGTACAGTATCTGCATCATCTATAAAAACTGGAAGATACTTTTCTAAGCCCATTGCAAACTGTAGTTTATTACATGCTGCCTCTGATTGTAGTAGTAAACCTTCTAAACGTATTTTTATGGAATTAAGTAGAATTTGTCCCCAACGAGTATTTGCAAAATCTACATTAGTATCAAGATTGTAGCTCTCGACCTGTTGATTTAGCCATAGCTGTGGCCATGGGTAGCTTTGGACAAAGCTATAAATATTGAGAACCATATCTTGTATCTTTTGGTCATCTCTATTAGTCCCATAGGCTTCTAAAAGCTCAAAAAAGGCGTCATTATTCTTTTCTTCATTCTCATAGATTTCTTCAAACAATTCATTCAGAGTTTCAGTCTTTAATAGTGTTGCTTCTGTCTCATCAAGAATCCTAAATTTAGGATCAATATCAATGCTTTGAAAATTATTCCTGATAACATCAAGACAAAAGGAGTGTATTGTTGTAATTGAAGCCTTATTAAGAAGTGATAGCTGTCTATGAATACTTTTTGCTTCCTTTTTTTCCTCAATAGCTTTGGAAATAGCAGCTCCAATTCTTTCTCTCATCTCAGTTGCAGCAGCATTAGTAAACGTTACTACCAGCAACGAATCAATATCTATAGGATTCTTTTCATCTGTTATTTTCTGAATAATTCTTTCAACCAAAACAGCTGTTTTTCCAGCACCTGCTGCCGCTGCAACTAACAGATTGCAATCCTTCTGCATAATTGCTGCATACTGCTGCTCTGTCCACTTCATTTGAGACATTTATTACTCCCCTTTACTTTCAAACTTATCAGAAACTTCAGCCATAAGCTTCCACACCGCATCATCATCCTTGTCATGTAACACATTGAAGCTGTTCTCCTTCTGTGTCAAGTCAAACTGGCATACAGAAGAGTAGCTGCAATATTGGCACGAGGTTGCTTTTTTCTTTTTATAGGGCTTGATTGGAACATTACCCTTCATGATTTCTGTACACATATCCTTAAGTAATTTCTTCACGTATGCTCGAAGCATTGTAAACTGGTCCAAGGATGCCACTGACGATTTTCCCAAAACATCCCCCTTATTTATTCTAGCTGGAATTATCCTTGAACTACCCTCAATAGTATTGTCCATTTGCTTTATAAGCTGGACATCAGCAAGGAGCAGTCCCTTCATTTTGAGCTTTTTCATTATTGCAAGCTCAATTTCCTCAGGGGTACTCATGCTAGTCCCCCTTATAATTGGGTCATCTAGCTTAAAATATAGCATACCTGCTGGAAATATGTTATCCTCGCTATGCTTGTCAGAGTTTTCCCACAAGGCGTCTAGATAAGTAATTAGCTGCATTTGTAGTCCATAGTATACATCACTAAGCTTAAAATCCTTATCACCTGATTTATAGTCAACTATACGCAAGTAAGTTTCATTCTTTGTTCTTAGTGCATCCACTCTGTCGATTCTTCCTACTAATGTGATTTTTTCACCAGAGTCAAGTTCAATAACTATTGGCGGGAAAGCTCCCCCCTCACCAAAATCAACTTCAT
>JAEZOA010000073.1 GCA_023441625.1 Bacillota bacterium | reverse complement strand
TTCATTTTTAACGGAACTACATATGTACCAATACGTGTAGTGTCTGAAGCACTCAATAAAATTGTTCTGTGGGACGGAGATAAAAAGCAAGTTTTAATTTATGATATTGCACACTTTTGGGATGAATTTGTTTCTGAACAAAATAACTATACAGGTAATTCTATATATTGGCGTTATATTGATAGTAAAACAATGGCCGAAGTAGATACTATTATTCAAAAGTATGGTGTGAATGTATTATTTGAAGGATTAAAGTCAAAAAATATGTATAGCCAATATTATTGTATTAACAGACTTGTAGAATATTATAACGATGATGAAATCAAAAACTCTGCTATTAGCGAGATCACACCTTTTTTACACAGTACTAATGAAATAATAAAAAATGGCGCGGAATTTGCAATTAGCGTTTTGAGCAACAAAGGTGATAACAAATATATAACTAACTGTGCTAACGGCACAAAAATTTTTACATTATTTAATGACTACTCCGACTACGGTAGTTTTAATGAAATATGGATGCTTAAAGATAGCGAGATTTCAAAGCTCTATTCTTTTGAAAAGCCAAGCATGTACATCAAATCAATTTTGATGTCTCCAAATCAAGATAAAATAGCAGTGCAAACACAAAGCAATAAAAGCCAATATATAAATATTATAGATTTGAATAGTAAAACATCAAGTCCAGAGATTATGAATGTTTTGATATCTAAAGTTGCAAAGGACAATAATTACATACTGTCTCATAGAGCCGATAAAGAGACTTATAGTGGCAATAGCGAATTAAAATGGATTGATAATAATACAGTAGAGTTTAATGCAAGTCTATCTTATAACAATACGGAAATAATAAAGAATGTATTGGGAAAATACAATATTTTAAATAATTCTTTGGAGTATAAGTAGACAGAATTTTATGATTATACTTTTTGTGGTATATCAGATGCTATTGAGGGTATACAGATAATAAATTGAGGGGTATCTATGGGCACAGTAATGAAAAAAGAGATGAGACATCTACACGATATATGAAAATAGGAGAAAAAATAGCTACAAAAGAATTTCTTATTAAGACATATGGTTTTACTGAAAGTGATTTAGAAGGAATTGACGTAGATAAAGTTCTTTCTCATTTTGAAGTAACAGAAGAAAATGATTTATTATGGACATGGCTCTTTATATAAAAATATTAAAAACTCAGAAAAATCAATTAGATTGACAGCAGAAATGGAAAGAAATATTTTAGATGCAATTCGTGATGCAAATATTCAAGATTGGAATTATAGATACAAGGTTAAGACAGATAATCCGGAGGGGATTAGCGAGTGGAACTTTGGAATTACATTTTTTGATATTTCAAAGGTATTATATTCGTACATGCCTTGATGAGTATAATGTCAAATTAAAGAAAAATGCTTGCTTTTTTTGTACAGCCTTGCGTTTAAAAAGTTTAGAACCAAAAAATTATCAATATGAGAAATATATCAGCAGAAGACGCCCAATATTAAATTAAAAGGATGGGATATTAGGTAAGACATATTTGTAATATGGGAAAATATTGTGTTAAGATGTAAATAATAGAAAAGAAAATTCCTGTAATGAGTGGAGCTAGATTAGTTCTTGAGTGTATTAGCAGAAACTTGTATCCAAGTTGGGATACACAAAACAGAGCCTCTCTTGCATTTGCAGAGAAGCTGGTTTATCAATTTGATAAAGAATACGTTGCTTATGAAGTTTATTGCTTTGGACAAGGTATTACATTGAATGAGGTGGTTAATAATGAATTTGGTATTAAGGAAAGCTAGTTTAAACGAAATTGCTACTGCATTTTTATTATTGAAGGAAGCTGCGATTTGGCTTAAGGAAAAGGGAATTGATTATTGGCAGGACTGGCACAACCCTCCAGCTAACTTTCAAGAATGGATAATTGAAGGCTTTCAGAATAATGAGTTTCAGTTTGTTGAGTATGATAATGAAATTGTCGGTATGTTCCGATTGCAATTTAATGATGAGTTGTTTTGGGGTAAAAGGGATGATAATTCTGGATATATCCATTCTTTTACTACAAAAAGAAATTTAAAAGGAAAAGGTATAGGTAAAGAAATATTAAGATGCATTGAGACCTATATTACAAATCTAGGAATTAATTATCTTAGGCTAGATTGTTCGTCAGAAGTTCAGGATTTATGTAAGTATTATGAGCAAAATGGTTTTAAAGCTGTTGGTACAAAAACACTATTTGGGGATAAAATGAATCTTTATGAGAAGGTATTAAGGGGCATTCCCTAATATATATTAGAGACTGAACGCACATATATATTTGTATAGAACGTATCCTAAAGTAATTACATATGAAGAAAGGTACATATTATGTTTGTAGAAAAAACAGAAGAGTTATTTAACGAATTAGGAAGCTCTAAAAATCATGGTATTAGCCACTTCATATAATGAAAATGTCACTGCAAGGTCCATGATAAGTATCATCAGATAACTAACAATCCTAACGTAGCTATATGTATTAATAATATTCAAGTTCAGGGAGTTTGTAGAGAAATGGGACATCCTCTATCTCAAGAGAATAGTTTTTTGCTGAGAAATTTAAGACTTATATCAAGAACTCCTATAGGACGTATTCTCATATGGAAAATGAAGTTTTAATTGAGGTTACTCCAAAGAAAGTTACTTTATGGAAATATGATGAACATCCATATAGAGAATTTCTCAATTTTGATAAAAAAACATTCCATATTTTTTAAACAATTTCAAAATACATAAAAATATTAGGTTAGATATAACAGTGTTAGCAATGATATATTTACCACAAAAGGCAGAATGGAGATTAATATGAATAGCAATTTAGAATTTGATTCAGAGTTCTGTAATGTAAAGTACATTGAAAAGGAAAATATAGTTTTTCTTACATGGAAGAAATTTTGTTGCCTTGAAGATTACAGGAAACCAACTACTTTCGCATTAGACCTGCTTAGTCATTTCCCTAATAGTAATTTGGTAGTAGATGCAAGAAATGGTTTTGAAGATATAAAGGAAGATGTAGAATGGGGATTTGATGTACTAATTCCTAATATGGCTAGGACAGATTGCAAGCGCATAGTTTTTATTATGGATAATAGTGAAGATATTGAAGCGGAAATTGATATGTGGACGAAAGAATTTGGTAAGTATTTTGGTGTAACAAAGGTGACTTGCTTTGAGGATGCTATAAATGCATTAAACAAAGAAATTCTTTTGCATGTTACTTACATAGTGAAAAAGGGTAAAAGGGATGAATTCCTTCGAAATATAAAAGATATGGGCATTATTACAGGCTCTAAGCAAGAACCTGGCAATCTATTTTATGAGTACTATTACCCAATTGAATGCGAGAATAGCGTTTTATTAGTTGAATCCTGGACGAATACCAAAGCCCAAGAATGCCATGGTAAAGCAGAACATTATCAAAAATTGACTCAACTTAAGAAAGAGTACGTAGAAGAAGTACATATAAAGAAATTTATTGTTGGATGAACTATAGATTAATGTTGTTTTTACGATTTACATAGAGAGGACTCTGTTATGTTTGATATAAATAAGATGCTTGAGAAAAATAAATTATTTGTAGAGAACGAGGAATACCTGAATTTTAATACAACAAAATATCCTAATAAAAAGGTTGCAATTCTTACGTGTATGGACACACGGCTTATAGAGCTTTTGCCTGCTGCCATAAATATTCAAAATGGTGATGTAAAAATGATAAAAAACGCAGGAGCATTAATAAGCAATCCATTTGGCAGTGTTATGAGAAGTCTTATTGTTGCAATTTATGAATTGGGAGTAGATCAAATATTGGTGATAAATCACTATGATTGTGGCATGCAAAGCTTAGATCCTGCTAAAATTAAAGAAAAAATGATAAATTGTGGAGTAAATCTAAAGGATTTGGAATTCATTAATTATTTGGGTGTTGATATTAACAATTGGTTAAAAGGGTTTGAAGATCCTGTTATTTCAGTTAGGGAAACGGTTAAGATTATAAGAAATCATCCTCTTATTCCTAAGGATATATCTGTTTATGGTTTTCTTATGGACCCTAAAACAGGAAGGCTTGATACTGTTGAATAGCTATATATAAATATACATTAGCTATTAGATTTATGATTTTATATTAGAGGTTTGGCTACTATCCTTTATCATTCCATGCGTGTTTCATAAATTTAAGACCTGTTGCAAAACGATATCGGATACAATATAAAATATTCTGTTTATATAGTACTTCCGTACAAACTTATATCAATGGATTGCTCCTAAAGAAAACAGTGCTTCCCATTGATATAAGTTGTACTCACGTACTATTAAAACTGTTTTGCAACAGCCCTTAAAACTATCATTAAAAAAACTTTACTCGCGCTTCAAGTGGTTTAAATTGTTTTTGGTCAGGTGCTGCTGTCGGCTTTCCAAACGGCATCTGAGCTAGCAACTTCCAGTTAGTCGGAATATTCCATTGTTGTTTAACTTCATCATCTATAAGAGGGTTATAGTGCTGTAATGAAGCGCCTAAGCCCTCAATTTCTAGCGAATTCCATATGGCGAATTGTAGCATTCCGTTTGACTGTAGTGACCAAATTGGAAAATTATCTTTATACGATGCAAACTGCTGCTGTAGTGACTCGATTACTGAAGAGTCTTCGAAAAATAAAACTGTTCCATATCCGTTTCGGAAGGAATTAATTTTTTGATCTGTAGTAGCAAAATTTTCAACTGGAACTATTTTTCTAAGTGTTTCCTTGGTAATATCCCATAACTTATTGTGATTTTCACCAAAGAGCACAACAACTCTAGCACTCTGACTATTAAATGCAGATGGGGTATATTTCACAGCATGGTTAATAACTTCTTGAATTCTGGTCTCTGGAACGGAGCTTTCCTTGCTAATTCCATATATAGTACGTCTATCTTTAATTGCGGTATAAAAATCTTTTGACATATTAAAAATCCTCCTTGTATAAATAATAAATAGCGTTTTGAATAAGACCTTTTATTGAATAAAACCTCTTAACCTTTATTTTAAGATTTATTTATATATATACCCACTATAATATATAAATAAGCATATTATTATGTAAGCTTTAGGTAAATTAATAATGAATTAATGAAATGTTATTTATTGTAAAAAAGTTAAAGGGTGAGATATATAAAGTATATTGATGTATATTCCAAAATATTATATATAGATTTAGTAGTGAAAAATGGCTTAAGCAGAAAAATGCTTAAGCCATTTTGAAATTTACTAAAATATGAACCATCATCAAAGTAAAAATGTTGACGGCCTTTACTTAACTCTAATCCTTCAAATCCTTCAAATCCTTTTTATAGGGTTTGTTGCTATTAGAAAGGCTTGGTCTCCTTTTTGATGAATGACCACCACGACTAGGAGCATGGCTATGTGAACTTGAACTTTTCTTTCTCGGAGTAGATTTTTCAATGTTTATTCTTTTTCCCTTTATTGTGTAGTTCTTCATAGATTTCAGTACTTCAGGAGCAAATTCCTTAGGTACCTCTACAAATGAATATCTATCATGAATATCTATAGAACCTACCAATTTACCTGGAAGGCCTGCTGAAGCAACAAGACTCTCTATTATGTGCTTTGGTTGAATTTTATTTTCGCTACCAATATTAATAAAAAATCTTACCATGTCACCTTCGTTAGAAAAATCTGAAGCATTGTCAATTTCATTAACGGTATTTACTTGAGTTCCTGTTTGGTCTATATATAGTTTTAGTAATGCTGCTGCCACATCAAGGGAGGTAATAAAGCTTTGTTCTGATCCTTCAAAATCAGAATTTATATCTTCAACAAATTTCTCAATATTACCTACAAATTTAGAAATTTGTTCTTGGGCTAAATTTTCTTTAAGAGATTTAAGAATATTAGCCATTTTCTTTTCTTCCACATCATTTATACTAGGTGGTTTAATTAATGATATAGTAGATTTGGTATACCTCTGAATATCTCTAAGCTTGTATATTTCTCTTCCAGTGATGAAGGTGAAGGCTTTACCAGTCCTGCCAGCTCTTCCAGTTCTACCAATTCTATGAACATAATATTCCTCGTCATTAGGTAAATCATAGTTAAATACAGCTTCAACATCATCTACATCAATACCTCTAGCAGCAACATCTGTGGCAATAAGCACATCAATATTGCCTTTTCTGAACATGGTCATAACCTTATCTCTTTGCTCTTGCCTCATATCACCGTGAAGAGCTTCGGCTGAAAAACCTCTTAATTGAAGACTTGCTTTAAGTTCATCAACCTTTCTTTTAGTGTTACAAAAGACTAATGATAGATTAACATCGTTAGTATCAATCAAACGTGATAAAACCTCTAACTTGGCTGATTCCTTAATCTCAAGATAATACTGTTCAATGCTTGGTACTGTGAGCTCCTTATGAGCTATCTTGATATGAACAGGAGATTTCTGATATTTCTTGGTAATATCAAGAATATCCCTTGACATAGTTGCAGAAAATAATATAGTCTGCCTTTCGTCAGGTACTTTTTCTAAAATAGTATCTATATCTTCTCTGAAGCCCATGTTTAACATTTCATCAGCTTCATCCAAAACAATCATTTTTAAGTGTTCTAGCTTCAATGTCTTGCGTCTCATGTGGTCCATTACTCGACCAGGGGTTCCAATAATAATCTGTGGACGCTTCTTTAGGGCCATGATTTGTCTGTCAATTGGTTGACCACCGTATACAGGGAGGATTCTTATTCCATCTTTGTATTTCAATAAGTCTTTAAGCTCTTCAGAAGATTGAATTGCAAGCTCTCTGGTGGGACAAAGCACTAATACTTGAATAGACTCTATTTCAGGTTCGATCATCTCAATAGCAGGTATTCCAAAGGCACAGGTTTTTCCAGTACCAGTTTGAGCTTGACCTATTAAATCTTTACCATCGAGAATGTGGGAAATTGATTGAGATTGAATAGGTGTTGCTTCTTCAAATCCCATATCTGTTATTGCTCTTTGAATTTCATTTGAAAGGTTGAGATCCTTAAAACTTAAATTTTTCATTTTTATTCCTTTGCTCTATATAAATTTATACACTATATAATAATAGATATTATTTGTTGTTTTTGCAATCTTTATTTACTATTTACAGCCATTATACTATATTTATAGTAAAAATAAACAATAATGAAGGACTACTTTTTAAAAAAATGTATAAATAAGATATACTATGTATGATATGATATAGAATGGTGAAAAAATAAATATATGAATTAAACAAGGAGAAATTAATGCTATTTAAGGAACTGAATCTGATAGAGCCTATTTTAAAGGCTATTGAATATGAAAAATATGAAAAACCTACACCTATTCAAGAACAGGCAATACCACCAATATTAGAGAGACGAGATATACTGGGATGTGCACAAACTGGAACGGGGAAAACAGCGGCCTTTGCTATGCCGATAATACAAATACTATCTAATGAGCCCATAAATAAAAAGAAAAATAGGAATATTAGAGCGCTTATACTCACTCCCACAAGAGAACTTGCTGTACAAATAATGGAGAGTTTTACGGCTTATGGTAAGTATGCTGACATAAAGAATTGTGTGGTTTTTGGTGGCGTGGCTCAAAAACCACAAACAGATAGACTACAGGAGGGTGTTGACGTACTGATAGCAACACCTGGGAGACTTCTCGATCTAATTAACCAACACTATATTGAACTCCAATATGTAAAGTGTTTTGTACTAGATGAGGCAGATAGAATGCTAGATATGGGATTTGGACAAGATGTGAAGAAGGTAATTAAGCTAGTACCTAAAAACAGACAGACACTTTTATTTTCTGCTACCATGCCAAGTGAGATTGAAAAGCTTGCTAATAATTTACTTACAGACCCAGTTAAAATTTCTGTAACTCCGGTATCATCAACAGTGGATATTATTGAGCAATCGGTTTACTTTGTTGATAAAAAAAATAAAAGAAATCTTTTAGTTAATATTTTGAGGGATAAAGCAATTGAGTCAGCACTTGTTTTTACTAGGACGAAGCACGGAGCTGATAGAGTAGCCAAGACACTAGTCACAGCAGGAATAAAAACGCAGGCCATACATGGTGATAAGTCTCAGGGCGCACGTCAGTATGCTTTGAATAGCTTTAAAGAGAAAAAGATCAGAGTTTTAGTTGCAACTGATATTGCTGCAAGAGGAATTGACATAGACAAGCTATCTCACGTTATTAATTTTGATTTACCTGATTCACCAGAAACGTATGTGCATCGTATTGGCCGTACTGGTAGAGCAGGGTTTGAAGGAGTATCTATAACTTTTTGTGATGAGGATGAGAAAAAATACCTTAAGGGTGTAGAAAAATTAATTGGTAAAAGGATTCCTGTTATAGAGAATCATAAATTTCCATTAGGGGATGAAGGAACGACTAGAATTAAGAGTGCTGATAAAAAAACACCTCATAATGCAGTGCCACACTGTAAGACTGCACAGAGTAAATCACCACAAAAGAAACCATCACATAAAAAGACCTTTGATAATCCATTACAGAAAAGAGCATTGCATAATAATGTGCCACATAATAGAGCCTCTAAGAAGAATAGCGGATCACAGGATGGGTTTTCACGTATCAAAAAAACCACAACTTAAGCTTGAGATAGCTGATATATAAGGGGGTGAACATATGCAGAAATTTGCTTTTGTATCTGATTTTGACGGCACACTAACAGATAGAGATTTTTACCACATCGTAATGGATAAGTACTTAAAGGATTGGTCCTGGGAATATTACGAAGAATGGCGACAAACTAAAAAAATAAATGTCGAGTTTTTAAATAAAATATTTGGTTCAATGGACAGAAGTGAAGAAGAAATACTTAAAGATATTATTGAGTTGCCACTAGATTCATATGCCATTAACTTTATTAATAAGATAGAGAGCTGTAATGGTGATTTTTTCATATTGAGTGCAGGAACTTCATATTATATTAAGAAGTTGCTTCAACATTTAAAGATTAAGAATGTCACAGTCATTTCAATGGATGGGATGTATAAAAACAGAGGAATACAGATACTTCCTGATCCGGAAAGTGAGTATTACTCGGATATTTGGGGTGTCAATAAAGAAAAGGTAATACTAACCTTAAAGCAGAAGTATTCAAAAGTATATTTTGCAGGTGATAGTGAGCCTGATATTGGGGCAGCCAAAGCTGCAGATTGTGCCTTTGCACGAAATGATTTACAGCAACTGCTTAGCGACAAGGGTATACCTTTTGTACCTTTTAACAAATTTAATGAGATAGAAAAATACATGCAGCTACAGGGCTGGCTGAAATAGCTCAGGGACAAAACATAGTTGAGTTTAGCCTTGTGAAGGGGGAAGAATGAGTACAGCGATACATAGGATTGAAATTCCTACTATAATGGAAGTAGAAAGCAATATACTTGGAAATGTAGGAGCATATATTGAAAGAGCAGGCATTAAGAAGGTTGTAATGCTTTTTGGAGAAGGTATTAGGGATTTGTTTGGACAAGAGATAATAAATTCTATCAATTCGAAGGATACATTGACTCTCCTTGAGGCAATTGACTTTGATGATATAACCATTGAAACTCTAATGATTAAGGCGTTTTCAATGCCATCTAACACTGATGCAATTATTGGCGTAGGCGGTGGGAAGGTGCTTGATGCAGCAAAATATATAGCGTTTTTAAGAAATCTCCCATTTATAAGTATTCCGACCTCCACATCAAATGATGGCTTTTCAAGCTCTGGTTGCTCTCTATATATAAATGGGAGAAGAACCTCAGTACACGCTGCCATGCCATTTGGGATAATAGTTGATATAGCTGTAATAAAAAATGCTCCAATGAAGTTTATATATTCTGGATTAGGAGACATTGTTTCAAAAATAACAGCAGTATACGATTGGTATTTTGAAGAGCGACACAAAGCTGCCAAAGTGGATGATTTTGCAGCAATGCTAGCAAAAAAATCTGTAAATAGCATTGTCCGTATGCCATATACAAAAATTACTGAAGAATTTTTTCTTAAAGAGATGGTTGATTCTTTGACAATGAGTGGGATAGCAATGCAAATAGCTGATAACAGCGCACCAGCAAGTGGGGGTGAACACCTAATCTCACATGCTCTGGACAAAATTCTTGAAAGGCCTCAGCTACATGGTATTCAAGTTGGTATTTCTACATACCTTATGAGCTTAGTTCAAGAACATAGATATGAAAGGATTGAAAAATTCTTAAGTGATACTGGATTTTTTAATTATGTAGAAACCTTACAATTGAGGGCTGATGATTTTGAAAAGGCGATTGATATAGCACCAACAATAAAACCCAATAGATATACTTACCTGCATGTGGAAGAAAACAGATTAAGGGCTAAGCAGGTATTAAGAGAGAATGAAATCTTAAAAGGAATATTGAAAAATTGACAAAAAGTTGAAAAGAGAATACTATGAATTTAAACTTTAATATGTTATTATGGAATAATAATTTAGTTTTACAATAAAATCCAAATTTTTAGTTATATTTACTAGAAAAATTTGAATATTTTTAACATCTATTGTAAAATGTTATTATATTAGTAATTAAAGTATAGATTTAGGAGCTGTGTTATGCAAATTCAACAGATGAATATTATCGTCGCTACTGTTTTATTACTTTTCTTGATGTACGCATGTAGTGTGCTAGATAGAAAAACTAATATTAATAAAATTTATTTGCTTACACTAACTTTAAATCTTTTACTTATTTTACTTAATATAACCTTTGTTTTTATAATAAATATTAAAGGATTATCAATAATTTTTCCTCGATTAATTGGTGGTCTTATATTTGGAATTGCACCTCTTTTTGCTTATCTGTTTTTGAAATTCATATGTAACTATTTTTCTACACAATATAAAATAAAGAGGTCAATAAAGGCTTTGTTTACATTCCTTATTTTCCTGAATTTTTTAGTTGCTATTATGACCTTTAAGTCTGAAATGTTCCTTGAGAGTAGAAGTATAACAGAATGTTTAATACCATTTTTTATAAGCTTAATATTTTTTGCATATAGTTCTATTGTTATTTTTAAGGGCAGGAAAATGCTTATTAAATTTGAGTATTTATATATTTTTACAATAAGTATAATGACTATTGTGCTTGTTATAATTCAATTTATAGTAGGAGAAACTAAATATTTGTGGTGTTGCAGTTCTTTTGGTGTAATATTAATGTTTATAATAATTCAACAAAGGGAATTATATAGAGATACACTTACAGGAGCTAGGAATAGATTAGTATTGGCAAAATGCCTTGAGGCATGTTCTAAGAAACCTAATGAAAATTTATCAGTTGTTATGATAGACTTAGATTATTTTAAAAACATTAATGATACATATGGGCATTCAGAGGGTGACTATGTGCTTAAAACCTTTGTAAAGCTACTACAAAAGGTTTATTCTGAGGATGGAATTGTTATTCGCACGGGTGGAGATGAGTTTCTTGTTTTGATCTACCATATTTCTCAATTAGAGGTAAATGAGCTAAATAAGAAAATGTCAAAACTGGTTGATAAGTATAACAACAGAGGGACTAAGCCATATCGGATTAAATATAGTTGTGCGTGTGGAACATATAGTGATCGAGATAAAAGCATGGACCAATTCATACATGAAATAGATATGAAGATGTACCAAAATAAGCAAAATAAGAAGGGCAAAATGTGGAGCGTTGAGAGTATGTAATTTTATAATTGGAGGACGACTATGAAGGTTATTGTTATCGGTTGTACACATGCTGGGACAGCAGCTATTAATAATATAGCAAAGATATATAAAGATGCGGATATCACAGTTTATGAAAAAAATGATAATATTTCCTTTCTATCTTGTGGTATTGCACTCTATGTAGGGGGAATTGTAGAGAATCCACAAGGGTTGTTTTACTCATCTCCAGAAAAGCTGGCAGAGCTAGGCGTAAAGACTAAAATGAAGCACGAAGTATTAGATGTTAATCTTGATAAAAAAACTCTGCTTATATATGATATAGAGGCTGACAAGGAGTTTTTTGACAGCTATGATAAGTTGATTATTACTACAGGTTCCTGGCCAATAATTCCTAATATTGAAGGAATAACTCAGGATAATATACTCTTATCAAAAAATTATGAGCATTCAAAGGTGATTATTGATAAGGCCAAGGCAGCTCATAATATTGTGGTAGTTGGGGCTGGATATATAGGAGTTGAGCTGGTAGAAGCTTTTGCACAACATGGTAAAAAAGTTACATTAGTTGATACTGAAGACAGGATTATGAGCAAGTATTTTGATAAGGAATTCACTGACGAAGCGGAAGAAACTTTTAAAAGTCAGGGGATAAGGTTAGCTTTAGGTGAAACAGTCACTAAGTTTGAAGGAGAAAACAATAGGGTTTCTCACGTCATAACTAATAAAAACAGCTACCCTGCTGATATGGTTATATTGAGTATAGGCTTTAAACCAAGTACAGGCTTATTTAAAGGAAATCTTGATATGCTACAAAATGGAGCAATAATTGTTGATCAGTATATGCAAACAAGTCAAAAGGATGTCTTTGCTGCAGGTGATTGCTGTGCAGTAATTTATAATCCAACAGGGAAACACCAGTACATTCCACTTGCCACAAACGCTGTAAGAATGGGCACTCTAGTTGCTAGAAATCTTGTTGAGCCAACCACTAAATACATGGGTACTCAAGCAACCTCTGGGATAAAAATTTATGAATTAAATTGTGCCGCTTCAGGGCTTACAGAGAGTATGGCAAAATCAATGAATATGGATGTAAATGCTGTAACGATAAAAGATAATTATAGGCCTGAGTTTATGCCAACCTATGAGGAAGCTTTACTTAAGGTGGTATATGATAGTAAGTCCAGAGTTATACTTGGTGCACAGATTCAGTCAAAGGCAGACTTAACACAATCCATAAATACTCTATCCGTTGTAATACAGAACAAAATGACTATAGATGAGCTGGCATTTGTAGATTTCTTTTTCCAGCCACATTACAATAAGCCGTGGAATTTACTTAATATGGCTGGATTAGCAGCTCAGTAATTTATCAGTTAATAATCAGTTATATTGATGACATGAAGTTTATATTCGTTAATATACTGATTATTTTTGTTATTTTCCTATATCTATAACCATTTGTTTATACTCAAAATTTTTAAAGCCTAATCTTTCATAAAGCTTTATGGCACCAGAATTAGAGCTGCAAACTTCAAGTCGGTATCGCGTAGCTATACCGCTATATTCCTTTAACACCCACGTTAATGCATAGGTGCCAAGTCCCTTTCCCTGAAACTCAGGTTTAATGTAAATTTCTTCTAAAAAAACAACGAGCCCATTTGCCTCATTAGAGTAAGTTAATGAGAGATTTATATAACCAGATATTGAAGAGTTGTATTCAATAATTAAGCCTCTAAGATATGGACTTTGCTTAATAATTTCATCAAAGGTTTTAGACATGGCTTCCTGAGAAAGGGGATAAAGCACAGCGTCTGATGAATAAAAGCATGTACACATACTTATAAAGTTCTCTCTATCTTGTTCTGTAAAATCTCTAATATTTATCATATTTTTTATAAACTCCTTTTTAAATGGCATTTAAGTAATTATATATATTATATTCTATTACAAAAGTCGATATTGCTCAAATAGCTAAAGATTTATGATATAAATAAAGTGAACATAAAGAATTTAAATTAACATAGTTAAGATGTTTTTAGATTAAAGTGAGTTAGGAAGAATATGGCTTCATGAATTTGCCGTAGGAGTTAGTAAGTAATATTGACAGTAAAGAATTGACCTGTTACAATAAAAGTGAGCTAAACGTTTCATGATAGAAGGTGATTATATCTCTGCAACAATGAAGGATGTTTCAAAGAAAACTGGGCTTTCAATAGCAACAGTCTCAAAATATATTAATGGTGGAAATGTACTTGAAGAAAATAGGGAAATTATAGCGAAAGCCATAAAAGAACTTAACTTTGAAGTTAACGAAATGGCTAGAGGCCTTAAGACTAGTAAAACTAAGACTATTGGGCTATTAATACCAAGCCTCGAAAATATATTTTTTACAAGTATAGTATCACAGATAGAGAATATCTTAATAAAAAATGGATATAGTACAATAATTTGTGACTACAAAGAGGATAAAAAGCTAGAAAAACAAAAGCTCGATTTCTTAGTAAAGAAGATGGTTGATGGCATAATAACCATGCCAATGGGAAGTGATGGTGAGATTATCACTTCTATTTTAGACAGAAAAATCCCTGTGGTCCTTATAGACAGAGCCATAAAAGGCGTTGATTGCGATACGGTTCTTGTAGACAACTTAAATGCTTCATATAATGCAGTAGAGCAGCTTATAATAATGGGACATAAGAGGATAGGTATTATAAGTGGACCAGATGATATTTATACAGCTCAAGAACGTTTGAAGGGTTATGAAAGAGTACATGAAGATTACTCTATGAAAATAGATAATCAACTCGTTAAAAAAGGTGATTATCAGATTGATAGTGGATATAGACTTCTATATGAGTTGATTAATATGCAAGACTCTCCTACTGCAATATTTGTTACAAACTACGAGATGACCTTAGGTGCAATAATGGCCATAAATGAAAGCGATATAAAAATTCCAGATGATATTTCTTTTATAGGATTTGATAATCTACAACTGGCTAAGGTGGTAAAACCTCCATTAACAATAGTTATTCAACCTGTTCAACAAATAGGTGAGGTTGCTGCAAATACTATATTAAAACGATTAAAGGGAGATAGATCTAATTTTCCATCAATGGTACGACTTAAAACAGAACTAATCTTAAAGGATTCGGTTAGAAGGATAGATAATCCATAGCGTATATTAAAAAACTTTCTGTTACGGTAAATATTTGGATTATTTTATTAATCTATATATGTACTAAATATTTTTTGAGTTATGGCTAAACGTTTAGCTGTAAAAATACAATATAAGGCAAAACGAATAGGAGGTGATGGCAGGCATGCAGAAATTATTACTAGGAATAGATATTGGTACATCTGCCTGTAAGGTTGCAATATTTGACCTTCAGGGAAAAGTGATTTCACAAGCCACAAAAGAATACAAGGTATATTATCCACTACCGGGCTATGTTGAGCAAAATCCTAATGAGTGGTGGGAAAGTGTATGTGCAGCAATAAAGGAAGTAATATCTAATGCAAAAATTGATTCAAAGCAGATAACGGGAATAGGTATTGATGGCCAGAGCTGGTCCGCAATTCCTGTTGATAAGCAGGGTGATGTGCTTTACAACACACCTATCTGGATGGACACAAGAGCATCGGATATATGCAAAGATACTGTTGATAGAGTTGGATTTGACAGAATTTTCGACGTTTGTGGTAATTCCTTTGAACCCACATACTCAACTCCAAAGATTCTGTGGTTCAAAAAAAATATGCCGGAAGTTTACCAGAAAACTTATAAGTTCTTACAAAGCAATAGTTTTATAGCTTTCAAGCTCACTGGGAGAATGACGCAGGATATATCCCAGGGATATGGAATTCATTCCTTCAATATGAAAAATGGCAAATGGGATGATAGTTTTTGCGAAGAGCTAGGATTTGATAGGGAAAAGCTGCCTGAAATATATCAATGTCATCATGTGATAGGAGAAGTAACGACTGAGGCTGCTGTTCAGACAGGACTCGCTATTGGTACGCCAGTTGTGGCAGGCGGATTGGATGCTTGTTGTGGAACACTAGGAGCTGGAGTAATCACAGTTGGACAGACACAGGAACAGGGCGGGCAGGCAGGAGGAATGAGCATATGTGTAGATTCGGCAATTGCCCATCCAAAGCTCATTTTAGGATTTCATGTAGTTCCTGATTTGTGGCTATTACAGGGTGGGACTGTTGGCGGTGGTGGAGCTATCAATTGGTTTAAACAGGAACTTGGAGCATTTGAAGAAGCTTTTGCATTAGAAAGTGGAGTCAGTGCATTTAAAATAATGGATAATGAGGCGGAAAAAATACCGGCTGGGTCAGAAGGATTAATTTTCTTGCCATATATGTCAGGAGAAAGATCACCACTCTGGGATAAAAATGCTAAGGGAGTCTTTTTTGGGCTGGGTTACAACAAAACTAGAGCCCATATGATTAGAGCAGTTATGGAAGGCTGTACATTTGCACTTCAACATAACCTAAAGACAGCAGAAGAAACTGGTGTAAGGATAGATGAATTAGTAGCAATGGGTGGAGCTGCGAATAGTAGGTTTTGGACACAAATGAAAGCAGATATTACTGGCAAAACGATAAAGGTTCCAACATCAGATACAGCAACCACTCTTGGCGCTGCAATCCTTGCAGGTGTAGGAACAGGATTATACAAAAGCTTTAATGAGGGAGTAAAAGACACAATAGTAATTACGCGTACACATGAACCAAATATGAAGCTTCATAAAGAGTATATTCGAAGCTATGAAATATACTTGGAGCTATACGATAAATTGAAGGACACAATGCAGAAAATGTGAAGGAGAGTATTATGAAAGCTGGAGTATTATATGCAAAAGACGATTTGAGGTACGAGGAAGTTAGCACGCCAAAGCCAGGTCATAGGGAGGTTCTGGTTAAGGTAAAGGCTACCGGAATTTGTGGGTCAGATATTCCTAGAGTACTTGGAGATGGAGCACATTTTTTTCCAATAGTTCTAGGACATGAATTTTCAGGTGAAGTAGTAGAAATTGGTGAAGGAGTAACATCAGTAACAGTAGGTGATAAGGTTGCTGGTGTACCATTAGTTCCATGTCTCAAATGCGATGACTGCCAAAAGGGAAACTATTCCCTATGTAAGCATTACAGTTTTATTGGATCTAGAGAGCAGGGGAGTTTCGCAGAATATGTGAAAATGCCTGAAAAGAATGTTGTTAAGTTTAATGATAATGTTTCATTTGAACAAGGAGCATTTTTTGAGCCGGCTACTGTTGCACTTCATGGTTTGCTGTGTGCAGATTATCGTGGTGGAGAAGATGTAGCAATCCTTGGTGGTGGTACTATTGGAATATTTACTGCACAGTGGGCAAAGATATTTGGTGCAAAGAGAGTTTTTGTATTTGATATAGACAATGACAGGCTAGCTCTTGCAAAAAGACTCGGTGCAGATGTGACAATAAATACACTTGACAAGGATTTCAGAGCGCAGGTAGACGAGTATACGAATAAAAAGGGTTTCGGATTTGTATATGAAACTGCAGGTGTTGACATAACAATGAAGCTTGCATTTGAAATAGCAGGAAATAAGGCAGGTATATGCTTTATTGGAACACCCACAAAAGACCTTGTATTTACCCCAAAGCTTTTTGAAAATATGAATAGAAAGGAATTTAAGCTTACGGGATCATGGATGTCATATAGTGCTCCATTCCCAGGTAAAGAATGGGATTTAACAGCGCATTTCTTCTCTACAGGAGAGTTACAATTTGACAATAGCTTCATATTTAGAAAAGTACCATTAAGCGATATAAAGGCTGCTTTTGATATGTTCAAAGTGCCTGGAACTGTTAAGGGAAAGATTTTAATAATAAATGATTAATAGAGAGTTTCTATAAAACAAGGGGTTTTATCAAGAAGATGGAAGGAGAACAGTAATGGAAGTTTTACATTATTTAAAAAGGTTAGTAGAAATGCAAAAACAAGGAGTACCTGTAGGTATATATTCAGCATGCAGTGCCAATGAGTACGTTATTGAAGCAGCGATGGAACGTGCTATGAAAAATAGTGATTATGTGTTAATTGAAGCAACTGCAAACCAAGTTAATCAGTATGGTGGATATACTGGAATGAAACCTATTGATTTCAAAGCTTTTGTGTATTCGATAGCACAGAAATTAGAGTTTCCTGTAAATAGAATAATACTTGGTGGAGATCATTTAGGACCGCTTACTTGGAAAAATGAAAAATCAGCTACGGCTATGAAGAAATCATGTGAATTAATAAAGCAATATGTATTATCAGGATTTACAAAAATACATATTGACACTAGTATGCACCTTGCAGATGATGATGAGAAAGAAAAAATAGATACAGGTGTAATTGCAAAAAGAGGTGCGACACTGTGCAAGGTTGCAGAGGATGCATACCAAGAATTGCTCAGAAGTAATCCAGATGCTGTCCAGCCGGTTTATGTTGTTGGAAGTGAAGTGCCAATTCCTGGTGGAAGCCAAGAGGTAGAGGAAGGAATACAAGTTACAAAGGTGAGTGATTTTGAAGCAACAGTGGAAACCTTTAAACAGGCATTTTATAAACTAGGTCTTCATAAAGCATGGGATAATGTTATTGCTGTAGTAGTTCAGCCAGGTGTCGAATTCGGTGACGAGACCATTCATGAGTATAAACATGAAGCTTCAAAAGAGTTGTGTGAGGCTTTAAAAAAGTACCCTAACCTCGTGTTTGAAGGGCACTCCACAGACTATCAGACACCATCTGCACTTAAACAAATGGTGGAGGATGGAATAGCTATTTTAAAGGTAGGTCCTGCATTGACATTTGCTTTGAGAGAGGCACTGTTTGCATTATGCCATATTGAGGAAGAATTGTTTAGATATGATCCAGATGTACATCTATCTAACTTTACTAATGTATTAGATGAAGCTATGCTGGTGCAGCCTGATAACTGGAAAAAGCATTATCATGGGAATGGAGTAAAGCTTAGATTTGCAAGGAAATATAGCTTCTCAGATAGATGCAGGTATTATCTTCCTGAAAAAAATGTGCAAGAATCAATTCAGAGAATGATTAGGAACTTAAAGTCGGTTACAATACCAATGACGTTAATAAGTGAATTTATGCCTGTTCAATACAATAAGATAAGAAATGGTGAGTTGATAAATGATCCGGAATGTTTACTAAAAGATAGAATAATTAACTGTATAGATGATTACTTATTTGCTACTAAAATAGATGAGGAAGCACTCTGTCAATAAATTACTGTTATATGATATGTATTTATTCAAGGATTAAATAATCGAAAACGCTAGCGCAATCTTTTAATTGATTTACTCTTCTAAAAATATTAATATAAGAGTGGTGATGTTTAGATGAGTAACGATATAATTAATCCAAGTTTAGTTCCACAAAGAATGCTACGTGGTGGAGATAAAATGCCAGGAATAGGCATGGGAACTTTTGGTTCAGACAGGTTCTCAGGAGAAGATATTGCAAATGCAGTTAAAGGAGCAGCAGAAGTAGGCTTTAGACTATTCGATTGTGCATCCGTATACGGAAATGAACACTTAATTGGACAAGTATTCGGAGATATAATAAAGGCTGGTATAAAGCGTGAAGAACTATTTGTTACTTCAAAGGTATGGAATGATATGCATGGTAAGGGTGATGTTATGTTATCCTGCGGAAAAACCTTGAAGGATTTAAAACTTGACTATTTAGACTTGTACTTTATACACTGGCCATTTAGAAACTTCCATCCAAAGGGAGCTGCACCAGATTATCATAATGCTGATGCAAAACCATTTTCAATAGAGCAATACATGGAAACCTGGTATCAGATGGAGTGTTTGCTAAAGGCTGGATATGTAAAGCATATTGGTTGTTCAAATATGACTATTCCAAAGCTTAAAGAGCTTATAAAGTATTGTACTATAATGCCTTCAGTTATTGAAATGGAGCTTCATCCGTGCTTCCAACAGCCAGAGCTATTCAATTTTGTTAAAGAACTAGGTATTGAGCCAATAGGATTTTGCCCAATAGGTTCTCCAACTCGTCCTGATAGAGACAAAACTTGTGAAGATGTTGTTGATATACAAGACCCAATTGTGGTAGAAATTGCAAAAGCTCACAATGTTCATCCTGCTATTATTTGTATTAAGTGGGCTGTACAGAGAGGTCAAACTCCAATACCCTTCTCTGTATATAGAGTTGAGTATGCAAGTAACCTTCGCTGTACGGTTGAAGACCCATTAACAGCTGAAGAAATGAAGAAGCTTGAAGGTGCTGATAAGAATTGCCGTCTAATTAAGGGGCAGGTATTCCTTTGGGATGGAGCTAAAGACTGGACTGATTTATGGGATTTAGATGGAACTATAACAACATAATTTAAAAGATTTGAGGAGAGGAATAAATTTTATAGTATTTCAAGCAAATCTGATGGCTTCTTCAAATAGTAATCAGCAGAAATATTTTCTGCATTATTAGTTCCCCAAAGGGCTAATCCAAACTTGACATGAGCACTTTTAGCACACTTTGAATCAAACATTGTATCACCAATATATATTGTCTCAGACGGAGTTGCCCTCATTACCTCCATGGCCTTGAGTAAGGGTTCTGCATTCGGCTTGTGCTCAGTAGTATCCTCTGAGCATATAACGGCTTCAAAATTGTTAATAATGCCTTGTAGTGTAGGGTCAATCTCCAATTCATATTTACACCTTGAAGTAACTATCCCAATTGGGAGATTCTCAGATTTTATATAAGCTAATATTTTATTAATTCCATCAAAAGTGGTACACTTTGCAAACCCTTCTTCAAGGTATTTGTAATAGTCCTTCATTGCTTTTCCTATATCGGTAAAACCATATTTAGTAAAAGCTTGAGGAGTAGGTATTCCATATCCCTGTAGCATTTCCTCGTTCGAGAAGTTCCTACCGAATTTTTCGAAAATTACACTTTGGTAAGCATACATTACAGCTTCTTCAGTATCTATCATTGTGCCATCTACATCAAATACAACGTATTTATACATCTTAACCTCCACGCCAACTCTTGGCAAAAATAGTAATGAAATTTATCATGGAGGTACGCGGTCAAATTATAACTGCATTTTGATTTTTTCACGCTAACCTCCAGTAGTTGCTTTGTACAATATTTTTTAAATAGTCTATAATGTTTATAGAGGTGAAAAAATAAACTCAACAAAGGATATTATAGCATATACCATTAATAGATGCCTAAATTAATTTGTTGTAGAATTTGGACAGGTAAAATATAACTATAAAGCAGATGCCAGTGGAAATAAGTACATCAAAAACTAAGAGGCTGTCTGGAATGAGCTTGCTTATGATTTTCATAGCCAGATACCCTGTTGTACCAAACATGGTGTATATAAATCCCTTTTTAAATGAAAATCTTATTTCACAAGTTTTTCGGATTTCATAAAGGTTCATAAAAAGACCAGTTATTGAGGTTAGTATAATTGCAACACCATATCCATATATGTTCAAGGATGGAATACTGGTAAGAATAAATACAAGTATTAGACCTTCTGATGAAACAATGATTGAGTTTTTTAGATTCACATTCTGCTTTCCTAAAGCATTTAGTATTCCAAATGACGCTGAAGAAGCATAGCTAATAAAACTGCAAATACCAGCTGCCTTGATCATTACACCAAGATCATCTCTTGAATAGAAGAGAATACCAAGCTTTTGGGGAATACATAAGGAAACTATTAAAGTGCCCAGACCTACTAGATATGAAATTTTTAAAACCTGGGATATTCTTTTTTCTGTGCTCCACAAGTCTTTCTTACTTAAGCTAAGTGACATATCTGGAATTAAAACTGTCATCATTGAACCAACTATTATAAATGGGAGATTTACTGTTGCTAATGACATACCTAAAAATTTACCTATTAATTCTAAGGCATTATCATAGCTCATGCCAGTGCTTATTAATCTTCGGGGTAATATAAGAGTTGATGCTGTGTTTAATACTGAGGATAGAAAGCCATTGAGACATAGAGGACTTGAAATTACTAATATATCAAATAATAGCTGAAGGGGGTTTTTAACCTTTGTTTTTATAGGAATAAGTCTTTTAGAAAAAAATCTGAAAGATATCAGTAGCATCAAAAGGCTAATAGCTTCTCCTATCGCTAATGCAAAATAAGCAACAGTTACAGAACTTTTTACATCATTAAGTGACAATATTGACATTGTTGCTAAAAGGATTGAAATTCTAATACATTTTTCTAAAATATCAATTCCAGCGGGGATAGTAAATTTCTCAAAGCCATAAAAGAACCCTTTGAATATTGCAGACATAGGAATAAATATTAGAGCTGGACAAATTATCTTTATAGCATCTGTAGCTCTTGAATCTTTAATAAAAAAAGTGCTGATATTAGAAGCATTAATGAAAACAAGTATAGCGACGGTAATACTCCATAAACCCATAAAGCCTATAGCAACCTTGACGGTTCTATGGAGGTTCCTATAATCTCTTTTGCTATTATAAACTGCACAGGTTTTTGAAATAGCGGTGATTAAACCATCAGCCGTAAGACAGATTAAAAGAGAATATACAGGCATGATGATTCCATACAAACCAAGCCCCTCAGCACCAAGTTTTTTTGAGAGCACTATAGAAAATGCAAAGCCAATAAATCCAGTTATAAAATTAGATAACGTCAAAATAGCAGAATTTTTATAAAACTTATCAAGACCCATTATATGACCCCATTATGTATTGCTTTTAATATTGTCACAGCAAAACATGTTATTAATACAAATTAGTATTAATAAAGGGTATTCAAGGTTGAAAGAAATTATACAAAAATAAATAAAGTAGGGTATAGCCCATGCCATTTCTGTCAAGGAACGTCGTTTCCTTTAGAAGGACTATTAATAGATTGAAACCCCTTTCAGGAGTTCATAATGATATATATAAATACTAACAAATAGAGGTCAACTTCCTATATGAAGTACCCCTTATTTAGTGGATAAGTAATAACATGCAACAATCTGAGCTATAATAATTAATGGCATAAGAGTCATAAAGTACCAATGGCGAGTTTTGTGGCTAAAAAAGAAGAGACCAATGTAAACTCCTATACTTCCCCCAAGTAAAGATAGTATAAAAAAGGATCTTTCTGGTATTCTCCATAACCTGTTTTTTGCTTTATATTTATCTAATGATACTAAAATAAATCCCAATATATTTAATATTAATAATAAAATAATAAAATATTTCTGCATAAAATGCACCTCATGCCTCCACATCCTAAAAATGTATTATACTATAATTATACAATATTATACATCTAAAGTGTTGTTTTGTTTAGTAAATTTGCAATTTTCTTTAGAAATATTATTAATTAGGTCTTAGTATATTGGCAGATTTGTAAATTACGGATTATTTATATATAATAGGGTTAATTATATTAATGAGTAGTTTTACTAAACGCTATATAAAAAATGATAGGTGAGGGTTGAAAGGAATTATAGAAAATAATACGAGGAGGTACTGAGCCCATGCCATTTCTGTCAAGGAAAGTATATTTACTTTGATGCTCTTGTGTGAAAAGCTGGGCAGGGTATATTTATGGATATTGATTTTTCAAATTTTAATATTTTGGATTTTAGCTTTATATCAGTAGTGATGAAGATAGTGCTGGTAATAATTATATTTGTGATTATTTTTCAGGCCCTTAAGATTATGTCAAAGGATGTAAAAAGAGGTGTACTGAAGGGTGGAAAAAATCTGGGCTGGAAACTGAGACTCGAATACTCTGAGGATGGTGGCAGTTTTGTTGCTGGTGATATTATACCAATAGGTAATAAGATATCAATAGGAAGGAATGTAGCCAATCAAATGGTGCTTCCTTCACAGTCTGTTTCAAATTATCATGCCAAAATATATTTTGAGGATGGACGTTATATGCTTGAAGACTTGAATTCAACAAATGGTACCTTTATAAATGGTGTTAGGGTGGATAAAAAGAGCTTGAAGCATGGAGATGAAATACGTATTTCTCAGACTGTGTTTATAGTTTCCGAGGATGAGTAAAAATGACTATTTGATATTAAGAGAAGGTGCATCACCAATATTTGTTGGTTGATATCAGGAGAGACAGGACAATAATGACTAAAAGATTAAGAATGCTTCAATTTTTTATATATTTATTTATATTTTTTGGCTTTCTAAATTTAGCATTTTTAGAAAAGCCCATAGACCCATTAGCCGGCGTGTTTTTTGCTGTGCTTATCCTGATAATTTCACTGACCAACTGGGTCTTAAAAAAATATTACCCAATGGGTGATAGGCTAATATTCTTGTTAGCCATTACTCTATGCTCGATAGGCTTAATAATGCTTTTCAGGCTAAATAAAACCACAGCAACAAAACAGCTTATATGGCTTGTAGTATCGATTTTTGCGTTTTTGTTCGTAGTATTATACCTAAAAAAAGGGCTTATAAAATTCTCAAAATACAGATATATTTTTCTTGGGGGAACTATTGTATTTATGGCAATGGCTACCTTTATTGGTGTAGAGATATTAGGTGCGAAAAACTGGGTGAAAATTGGTGCCTTGAGTTTTCAACCCTCTGAGTTTGGAAAGATATTCCTCATTCTGTACCTATCTTCGGCACTATCTAATCTTACTTCAAGAAAACAGTTAATTGAGCCAGGTATCGTAATAATTATTGCATTAGGTTTTATGGTGCTTCAAAAGGACCTTGGGACAGCATTAATAATATTTGCTATTTCAGTTACAATGGTGTACTTAGCTACCTCAAAAAAACTATATGTATTTATTTCATTAGGTTTATTCTCAGCAGGAGGTTTAGCAAGCTATGCCATGTTTGCTCATATAAGGCGAAGAATTATGATTTGGTGGGACCCCTGGTCATATGTTTACAATGAAAGCTATCAGGTAGTACAGTCTATGTATGCAATTGCGATGGGAGGGTTCTTTGGAAGGGGCTTAGGAATGGGGCATCCAGACTATGTGGCTGTAAATGAGTCCGATTTTATCTTCTCTGTAATATGTGAGGAAATGGGACTTTTAATGGGCTTTGCCATTCTTATTCTTCAGTTTATTCTTTTTTATCGCGCTATAAGAAGTGCTTTGCATGCAAATAATAATTTTACAAAACTTCTGACATCAGGGCTAAGTGTAATGATTGCCGCGCAAACCTTAGTAATAGTGGGTGGAGTGACTGGTCTTATACCGTTGACTGGAATAACTCTTCCTTTTGTTAGCTATGGCGGAACGTCTTTATTAATCAGCTTTCTGTCTCTAAGCATTATACAAAAGGTTTCGGAAGGTGAAGATAATGGATAATTTAACAACTAATATAAAGCGGGTAATGGTAATTTTTCTACTGGTATTTGTAGTTTTGATGGGTTACCTAGCGTATTTTACTTTATTTAAAGGCCCGGATATTGTAACAAGACCTGACAACAGAAGAATGTGGGACATTAGAAATAAAGTTGTTAGGGGAACTATTTACGATAGAAATGGGAAAGAACTCTCTGTAAGTGAAAAGGTAAGTGCGAATGAATATAAACGTGTATATAAAGGCGGTGCAGCAACTGCTCATGTGTTGGGATATTATGATGCACAATATGGGATTACAGGCTTGGAAAATTTGTATGATAGCAATTTATCAAGTAATATTTCTGCATCCTTTTTGGCTTGGTTAGGCAATGGCTTTAAGGAAGTAAATAAGAAGGGCGATGATGTATATACCACTTTGGATTATAGCCTGCAAAAGGTGGCATATGATGCATTGGGTGATTCAAGGGGTTCTGTAGTGGTACTGAGAGTGGATACTGGTGAAATACTGGCAATGGTATCAAAGCCGTCCTTTGACCCGAACAAGCTTAGCAAAATCTGGGGAGATCTAAATAAAAATGAAGACAGACCCCTTCTGAACAGATCAGTTTCAGGTCTATATCCACCAGGCTCTACCTTCAAAGTTGTTACTGGGATTAGTGCGCTAGAAAATATAGAGGGAATAAGTGAAGAGGTTTTTAACGATACAGGTAAGATGGATTTAGGTGGAGGCTATACGCTAAGTAATGACAAGGGTAAGGCAATGGGAAAAATTAATTTTGAACAGGCCATGGTTAAGTCAAGTAATCTTTTCTTTGGAGATTTGGGAATTAGACTTGAGGATAAGCTCTTGGATACTGCTGAAAAGTTTAGATTTAACAAAAGTATTCCATCAGATGGAATAATAATTGACAAAAGCAGATTTCCCAGCTATAAGCCTAATGAAAAGGGCAATTTAGCTCAAAGCGGCTTTGGACAGGCAGAAGTGTTGGCGACACCTATTCAAATGGCTTTGGTAGCTCAAACAATAGCAAATGACGGCGTTATGATGAAGCCAACACTAATAAACAAGGTTACAGATTATAGTGGAGCTATAGTAAAAAGCATAAACCCTTCATCAATTGATGAGGTCACTTCAGCGCAATATTCATCAGAAATAAGAAGCTTTATGAGAGATGTGGTTTCAAAGGGAACAGGTACCAGGGCACAAGTAAGTGGAGTACAAGTGAGCGGAAAGACTGGTACAGCTCAGCACATAGAAAGCAAAACACCACATAGCTGGTTCATTGGCTTTGCCCCATATAAAAACCCTGAAATAGCAATAGCTGTTATAGTTGAAGAGGGTGGTTATGGTGGTACGGCTGCAGCAAGTATATCGGCGAAGGTGATGAGGACATATTTTAAGAAGTGAAAAGTGAAATAAGCTTTGCCAATACAGCTGCTATTTCAGCTCTTGTTGTCAAACCTTTAGGATTGATCTTATTTTCTGAGCCGCTAACATACCCGTTTTTTGTTAAGCTTGCTATGGCTTCTTTAGCATAATCACTTATTTGAGCAGCGTCTGAGTATTTATTTAATTCAGATACATTAGCAGTTTCAAGTGGAACACCTGCAATTTTCAAAGCCTTGTAAACCTGTACCATCATATCCTGCCTTGAAATATAGCTTTTAGGCTGGAAGCTGCCTTGACCTGTTCCGCTGGTAATTCCAAGTGCTTTGGCAGTTCCAATGGCATTGTAGTAATATGAATTTTCAGGGACATCAGAGAAATTGTCATTAAACCCTGATTCTAGGTTCAGAGTTCTCATTAGCATGAGCATAAAGTCTCCACGAATGGAATTATTGGAAGGCAGGAAATTGCCCTTACCATCACCCGAAATAATATTGTTCTCATAAAGCTTATCAATATGGTCAATAGCCCATGCTACATTTTGTCCTACATCCTTAAAATATTTTGACTTATAGCTTATTTTTAAGGCATCACTTTCATTGTGAAGCCTGTCTAAAGCTGTTACAGCATAAACAACACCATTTGGGTCGCTTCTTGAGGTATCAATATACTGTTGTGCACCATTACTTGTTTTTCTTACTGTAGTAATAAGCTTACGTGCACTTTCGTTTGAACTAACATTTATTGTTTCACTATTAGAATATCGATAAATAGCAAAATAGGTGGTTGAACTATCGTTGTCACTCCAGGTAAGGCTTGTACCCTTTGAGACAGCACTAATAGAACCGCTCTTAGGTATAACCGGAGCTTTTCCGCCCTTCCATGACATTACAGGGACTAATGCCTTAGTAGACCATAAATCATTCTGGAGTTTAGAAACAAATGGCTGTGTAGCCCTTTCGAAGAGGTAGTTTACCCTAAACATGACACTGCCATTGACGTTAGGCATTGTTGTAATTTGCTTTATCTGGCGGGTCATTTCAGGGACTCCATTATCAATAGAAAAGTCCGTATCATTTGTACTGCTACCTTCATTAATTCTATATAAAGCCTGTCCAATATAAAGATGGACATTTTTGCCTTTAACTGCGTTTGACCACCAGGTCACAAGTTCACCGTAGGGTGCAGCAGTATTCGCATATGTGAAATATATTTGTGGGCAGATATAGTCAATTATTTCTTCATCAACCCATTTCTTTGTATCAGCATAGCATTTATCATAATTTGTGTATGAGGAGGTGGTATTTGAGCCGGATGGGACATCTTTTTTATTCCTCCAAATAGCTGAAGGACTTACACCAAATTTTACCCAGCTTTTGGCAGAATATATTTTAGCTGACAATTCTTTTATAAGTAAATAAGTGTTATTCCTTCTCCAATCAGCTTTGTTTGCAAATTGACCGTTATTGTATTTTTGATATGTAGTGTCATCGCCCATTTCATTTGTTATTGCTTCATAGTAGAAGTAGTCATCAAAATGAATGCCATCAATGTCATAATTGTTAACAACCTCCATGACACAAGCTTCCACCCACTGTCTTGCTTCAGGAATTCCGGGGTCAATAACAAATCTGCTATTTGCAGTTTTTATCCATTCAGGATGCTCTTTATAAACACTTTTTGGAACATTGAGAGATGCAATGGTACTATCGCTTGTATTCATTGAAACACGATATGGATTAAACCAAGCATGTAGTTCTAGGTTTCTCTTGTGGGCTTCTTCAATTGCAAACTCAAGAGGATCAAACCCTGGGTCTTTACCAAAGGTACCTGTTAGATAGCTCGACCAGGGTACAAGTTCTGATTTGTAAAAGGAATCACTTGCTCCTCGAACCTGCAAAAATACAGCGTTCATGTTGGTAGCCACTGCCTTATCTAAAAGACTAATTAGTTCTTCCTTGGTCTTCTGGATTCGCTGTGCATCATTAACAATTGCTTTTGTTTTTGCAGTAGGCCAGTCGAGATTTACAACTGTACTAATCCATGTAGCGCGAAGCTGACTTTTGGTAACAGGTGTATTGCTGGGTATATACTGCATATATGGGTCCCAAGCTGCGGCAAATGCATTTAAAGGAACTGAAAAAGAAATAACTGCAAAAACCAGAACTGCAGTAATAAATTTGCATAAAATGCTATTTTTAAACATCAAATAACCCCCAAAATAAATAGGCCTAACCCTTTAAGCCATATGCTTATATCTTAAGTCATGGTACTAAGTTATGTCAACCGAATTGCGGAGGTGCTAATAATTGGCAAAAAAAGAGCCTCACACAGTTTTGTATAAACTAATGCGAAGCCCATATGTTTAACCTAAAGTTTTATTATTAATTTAGCTGAGTATTTTCCTTTTTGGGTCTCTATAAAATGCCAAAAACAAAATTGAAAGAATACAAAATACTGCTACAGTAATATACATTTGCTTAAAGCCAGTACCTAGTGTGGATTGGAAGGAGTCCTCTATTTGTAGGTTCATATTATCAATTGCTTTGAGATAATCAGTTTGAGATTGCTCAAAAGCAGCTGGTATTGCATTATCCTTCATATCTTTCATTTTATCAACTGTTTGAGAGAGTAGAATTTTCTGTTGTTTCATTGCAGTAATAGCAGCTGTTTTAGTTGCTTGGTCCATACCCTTGGCATTGCTACTACTCATTTGAGAAATTCCAATATCTATACCCGTGATACCTGAGGTCATGCCTTCTATACCCTTCTCAATGCCAGCTTGTGCTTCTTTCATAGCAGAAGGGAGGTTTTGCTCCATCATATAGTTGGCGATATCTTTTGACTTATCAACAATATTTGTCACATCAGCTGATTGTAGGGAACTCACCATTTCCGCGGGCAAAGAATTACCGTTTTTCATATCAATTTTCATTTCACCTATCTTGCTTAGGTCTGGAATATCAACACCTTCTAGCATTGACGCCATTCTAGGATCACTTTTGAGTTCAGTAATTGCTTTATTTATCTCAGCTGCTTGCGAAATTTCCGGAATGGTTGGCTGAGGAAGCATATTCATTAGGTTATCCTGAGCAGCGATACCTGCCTGAGCGAGGAAACCTATCATTATAGATGGGGCAATAACAGTTCCGATTGATCTAACAAGGGAAAGCGTTGCAAGAGCAGAGTTCGCCTGTTCCTTTTTAGTATTACCCAGCATCATGTAATTTAGTGGTGAGCCCATTACAAAGCCCAAACCAGTTCCAATCAATGCAAGGCTAACAATAACTGTCAGCAAATTACTTGCCTGAACTGCTACAAAAGCAAGGAATACTGAGCCTAGTAATGAAACAAAAAAACCACCCAGCAGAATTTTTTTCGCACCATATTTGTCAACAAGCTTGCCACTCATTGGAGCTCCTATTGCAGTAAATACTCCAAGTATTGTAACAAAATATCCACCTTTACCTGTTGCCATCTTTAATGCGTTTTCAGAAAACTGAGGGACAAATATCATTCCCATCATACATATACCCACAAAGAAGCCTACAATTAATGTAATTAGTATTTTTGGAGTTGTGAAATAAGAGAGATTCAATATCGGGTCGTCTGCTCGTTTTTCTATAAATATAAATATAGGCAGAAGTACTGCAAATACAATTAGGAATGGATATACTGAAGTGCTTTTAATAGTTTCTGCAAAACTGAAGAAATTAATGTTCTTTAGACCATAAAGCAGGGAAAGAATCATTATAACAATAACACAGGTACCCCAAATATCAATCTTTTTTGGAGACTCAGTGGATTTATTTAATGGTAAAAATATTAAACCAAAAATAATTATTACCACACAAATCGGGAGGTTTATATAAAACAGAAACTGCCAGTTCTCTATTCCAAAAATATCAAGAATAGCACTGCCGACAGATGAACCCATAATATTAGCTAACCCATAAACTCCTCCAAGAAGTCCAAGAGCCATACCACGTTTTTCTATTGGAAAGGCGGTTCCAAACTCTGCATTTGCTATTGGCATTATTCCGCCGCCACCGATAGCCTGAATAACACGGCCAATAAGTAGCATTGTGAAGCTGCTGAAATTTGATGACAGGCCGCATATAAGTGAGCCAATTCCAAATAAAGTAATACAAACGATGTAAACGTGCTTTCTTCCAATCCTATCTGCAATTTTACCAGCTATTGGTATGGAAGCTGCATAAGCCAAGGTGAAAATTGTAATCATCCATATACCAAGCTTGTCATCTACTCCAAGTCCCGACTGAATAACAGTTCTAGCTGGTGTAACTATACCAGTATCTATAGCACCCATAAAAATTCCAAGCATATACAGGAACATTATCATACCTAAACCTGATTTGACTTTTTTTTTGCTAAGTTCTTGCCCCATAATCTGTCTCCTTTTTGTTGTCCTTTAAATTAAGTTAATCTTTCTAATTCATTAACAAGAGCTATTAGTGATAGCTTTAGTCTACTAAATTCTATATTCTCATTTGAATAAGTAATCAAGATACTTGCTATAATATCACAGATACTTAGCGCTTCTTGGTTTTCAATCTTATCTGTTGTAATAAACACACATATTTTATCAGATAGCTGATTTCTAAGAAGTTTTTTTTGCTCCTTTATTTTGAGTATATCCATATTCGAATCATTACTGATAGGATATGTTTCAAACCAAGAACCGTGAACGTTGGTCATAAAGTAATTTAATTCATTAAACATAATCTCAAGCTTATCAATTAAATTAGGAAAAGCTTTCACATTCTGATCAATCCTACGTAACATGAGGTTCCACTCATTGAGAAGTATTTCAACAATAATCTCATTTTTTGAAGTATAATAATTATATACTGTACCTGTTGCAACACCACAACGAGCAGCAATTTTTCTAATGTTTAAATCGGAATAGCCTGTATCCTTAAGTAATTCTCGAGTAACTAATAAGATATCTTCTTTAACGTTGTTTAAAGTTTTTGGCATGGTATTTTTTGGCTCCTCAATTAATGAACACTGTTCATTATAACTCCATATATAATAATTGACAAGTTTTTTTTGCAATAAGAGAAGTAATATGAGGTACATGACAAGATTAATCGGCCGCCTAATTCCATTGTATGGCGTAGTGACAAAAATCACGCCCGATAAGGCAACCAGCAAAACCGGGCAAGCATGCGCACAGTTCGACTTTGAGGTTGTCAAGATGCTAAGTCCCGAGGAAGCATCTAATGCCAAAGCTTTTAGAAATAAATTTATAGAAATATTTAACGCCGCTGATAACGCGGAAAACCTACCTATTTGACCGTGCATACCTTGATTATAAGGAAAATAAAAGAGTATTTGCTGCCTCACCTAAAGCTTTGGAAATATGAGCACGGGCCGCCCATAAAGGACTCCACGGTTGCAGAAGCTACAAACAGTGGGAGAAACCACACACCTCATTAAGCCATGAGAATTCTGCTGCGGAGTATATGCCAGACACAAATTCTTATGACAATTTTAAAGCCTTTAAAGAAATGCGGATTTTACAAAGATAGTATAGGATCATATGAATTGAATGAATCTTTCGCAGTACAGAATATATTATGTAACCAATTACTGGATATTGATCCCCAGAAGATTAATGTAAATGGTGGTGGTATAGCTTTGGGATATCCTATTGGTTGCACCGGACTAAGAATGAGCATTTCTTTAATTTATGAAATGCTCAGAAGAAAAGTAGAATTTGGTTTATGTGCTATTTCTGCAGGAGGGAATATGGGACAGGCAGTAGTCTTTCAACATGCATAAGTAATAGAAACATATACTTAAATAAATATGGCAAAACAAAACTTAAGGGTGAGAATCATGTTTATTAATGATGTTGTAGTATCTATGGAAGAATGACTCGGAAATTTATAAGAGTTATTATAATAAAGCATTACAAATGAGTGATAAAGAAATTTATGACAGTTTGAAAGATGTACGTATGTCAAACTATCAGACAGATATTGGGAATTTATGTAATATTATTACTTGTGGATGTTCATATCATATTCGCGGAGGTAAATTGTCAGGATGTAGCCTGTGCAATTTACATAATACACCGCATTATATTGCGGCAATGATGGCAGTATTAAAGCAAAAATAAAGCACTATACTCAAGTGTTATTAGAAAAAGTTTTGAAAATACACGGGGTATTGTTAAGAAGCGTACGCTACATGAATATGTTTTCAGTCATAACTTTCTCAGTCAAGATGAGATAACCGATGATTGTTTAAATGAGTTATTTGGAGAAAACGGAGTTTTCCAAAAAAGAACACTCAGGTATGAATTTGAAACATCTGCTGCTAGCATAACACCACAAAGACTAAAAACTCTAAAAAAATATGTTGGGAGTTCAGGGATATGGATAAGAATTGGGGTTGAATGCGGTAATGATGGATAAGGAAAAACTGGCTTAATAAGGATATATCAAATGAACAAATCGTTTCAGCAATTGCATATTGCCATGAAGAGAACTTTCACATTACCCGCAATATATTACTCTGTACTCCAGGATTAACAGAGAGACAATCAATTGATGTGTTCTATGATACGAAGGAAGTTTCAAAGGTCATCTGGGAAGATTGGCAGACCAAGCATAACGAATTTTTGCACCAGTTAAATAATCTCCATGGAAAAACAGCAACAGAAACTACTTTGTAAAGCAGGGAATATCTGGTTGCTTTATTGTAATTTCATAGTATAATAATATGTTGAGATGAAACTATGAGATAGAATATAAGTAAATGTGAGTTAATATAAGGAGGTAGACAATGGAGGATATCTATTGGATCCACGAATGGGCAAAAATTCGACAAGATGAGGTAGTGAGATTACCTGATAGTTTTGATGTTCATAGTTGTTTTTTAGGTTGTATATCAAGAGCTGATTTTGACTTTACATTTAAAGAAATATGGAATATGTATGTTAACATGTACGGAGACATTGCTAAGTCTCCAGATATATTTGGAATGCCTCTATATAAACCAGAAGAGCATAACTATTTTTCTACACAGGCAAGAGATTCAAGAGGTGCGGCGTATCGTCCGTTTCAAGTTTTGTATAACATTCTAAATACTGGAGAATTTAGCGGCGGCGATTTTATTGTAAATATAAATAACTTCAAAGCGATCAATAAGGTTAAAAATACCCATATTATTTTTGAAAGACTGGGCGACTATGGATTCTTTTTCGAAGGCTTAAAAAACTATAAAGTAACAAACCAAGATATTACAATGATATACCCTGATAATTCAAACTTCATATTAGTACTAAAGCTTATGGCAGATAAGGCCTATAAAACTAATAGGCTAGAAGATTTTTTTTGCTGCCATTATAAATTATTTGAGGATGATATGAATACTATGAATTATGGGCATGGTGCAGATGTGGTCGCTGATAAAATGCATACGGAAGAAGAACGTGAATTCATATACGCACTGGATGAGGAACTAAAGAAAAGGGGTTATTTTGCTAATCAACGGGGATGGAACGAAGGCCCCGGTTATGCTTACTATGACAAGGAAAGCTTAATGAAATCTAAGGGCCCATATCATTATTGGATACAATCATGGAAAACACATCTTATTTTATATTTACGCATCAGAAACGCTACAAGATGTTTGGAATATATAGACCAATGTCCAGATTCTGTAAAACAGATCTTTTTGGGAGGGGACTCCGGGTGCGAAAGACATGTAAACGGTACGTGTAAATTTGGACAAGAGTATACAATCTATGGGAATACTTATTGGAGATGTGGTTGTTGTAATGCTCCATTTTATTTTTATCCCAATAAGGAGGACATTCCTCATTACATAAAACTAATTGAGATAGGTGCAAAAAAATAATAATTAATAAAAAAATAGTTACTAAAAGAGTATATAAGCCAATTATATACTCTTTTTAAAAACTGTTTTTTAAAATTTTTAATGGATGTGAAAATTTGAATCGTATAAATAAATTGGAAAGTAAAAGTATTCATATTATAAGAGAAGCGTATAGTGAATTTAAGAATCTTTGTATGCTATGGTCAATCGGAAAGGATAGCACTGTTCTGCTGTGGTTAACAAAAAAAGCTTTCTTCGGACATGTTCCCTTTCCATTAATTCATATTGACACACACTTCAAAATTCCAGAAATGATTGAATATAGGGATAGGTTAGGGATGGAATGGATTTAGATATGATTTATGGCGAAAACAAAGAGGAATTAGAACGACGGAATACTTACCCTGATGGAAAAACCACAAGACTGCAATGCTGTAAAAACTTGAAGACAGATGCGTTAGTAAATACGTTAAATGGAACTTGGCCAAGATTCAGATTGAATCATGATACCGGAAAATATATGGTAGATCAAAATACAGAATCGATAATATGAGAAATACAGCAGCAGAATAAGCCAAATATTACCTTAAAATGGGTATATTTTGGAGGAATATATTTTTATTGCAGAGACAATAATTATTATTGACACAATACATCATAAACGATATAATGTAAATCGGAACGGTAAGATTAGAAAGTTGAAAGAAGGGTTTATATGTCAGTTTCAATTAAAGATGTCGCTGTGGAAGCGGGCGTATCTAAGACGACGGTATCTGCAGCTATTCATAATCCGAATATAGTCAAAACAGAAACTAGGGAAAGAATTTATCAGGCAATAAAAAAGCTTGGTTATATGCCTAATTTAGCGGCCAGGGAATTGATCACCAATACCAAATTAAATCTTGGTATTGTAAATTTAGTATATGATCTTCCACACCTTGACCAAAAGGGTTATTTTGAACAGATACATGAAAGTACTTATTTCGATATTGCATCAGTAATTATAGACGAAATATCAAAGACAAAATATGGGCTATTAAATGAGCGTGTTCAAGTATCAGAAAATGAACTGGAATTACCTTCATTTGTTGCTTCGGGTCGGGTAGCAGGATTATTTGTTATTGGAACAATGCATTCTGCAAAGTATATTGAATATTTACATAAGCACGTGGAACATATTGTGACGGTTGGTAATAAAAGTGCGGTATCGGATTGTGTTCGAAATGATTACGTACAGTCATCTTATACGGCAGTTCAGCACTTGATTAATCATGGACATAAGAGAATTGCCTTTATAAATGGTGATTTTCTAAGTCAGGCTACACCAGATAAACTTAAAGGTTATAAAATGGCATTGGCTGACGCATATATAGAATACGACGAGACGCTGGTGAGAAATGCGCGGTTTACTGGTCTAGCTGGATATGAAGCTTTTCGTTTTATCTGGGAGATGGCGGCAGAAAAGCCTACAGCTGCTTTCTTCGCGGCAGATGTACTTGCGGTTGGAGCTGCCCGCTATATGTATGAAAAGGGAATCCGTATTCCTGAGGATGTTTCTGTTATTGGCTATGAAGATAGTGCCTTGGCTGAGTTTATGACTCCAACTTTGACAACAATAAGCAGAAATAAAAACAGATTAGGTCACGAAGCATGTGTTCTTATGCTTAATAAATTAGACTTTCCTACAAGAGATAATACAGAAGTTATAGTTCCGTTCTCATTAATCGAGAGAAAGAGTGTTGTAAGGCTGATTTCCAAGTAAAATTTATTGCGATAAATTCGGAACCTTCCGATTTTATCATCGTAAAACTAATTTTCATTTAAATTAATTCTAACATTGATTTACTTCAATGTTAAAATAAAGTAAATTCGGAACGTTCCGAATAAAATTAGGGAGGAAATGAAAATGCTAAAAAGAACACTTGTTTTATTGCTGGCTGTTGTGACTATCATTGGGATGACAGCGTGTGGGCCGGCTGCGCAGACGAAGGATTCAGCAGGGGAGACACAACCTAAAGGTGAAAATGTCGCTATTACCGTATGGACATTTCTTGATCCAACAGCCACGGATGGTAGGAGCAAGGTCCTTAAAGAAGCTATGGACATGTATGAGAAGGCGTATCCCAATGTCAAGGTCAATGTTGAGCCTCAACAATGGGATACAATGACTGCAAAGTTTTTTGCAGCCAGCCAGACGAAAGATGCTCCGGATGTCATTTTTGTTAATGGATCAGATTTGGGTGAAGCGATAAAATTGGGCAGTTTAGAACCCTTAGAGAACCTCTTTCTGAAGGATTGGACTCAAGAGCAGATTGAAGATATCGATGGGCCGACTTTTCAATATGGAGCAACTGATAAAGCACATTACCAGATTCATTTGTTTCCAAATGAGCATGGACTCCTTTACAACGCCAATTACTTTAAAGAAAAAGGTATAGATCCCAACTTTAAATCCTGGGATGATCTGCTTAAAGCAGCACAAGCGCTTACATATACCGACCCAAAGACCGGAATGAAAGTTTCGGGCATTGGTACAGGATACAGTGAAGATGGCGCTGACTTTTGCTATCTGCTGACAGCCATCTTAACTGAATATGGTGACTTTATTGATGAGAAAGGCCATGCGAACTGGGCGACCGATGTGGGAGCTAAGGCACTTCAGTTTCAGATTGATTTAATTGACAAATATGGTGTAATGCCCGCAAGCTCCATTTCGTCAACGTCCGATGAAGTATATGCGGATTTTTGTGCAGGGAAGTATGCAATGATTTTTGGCGGAAGCACGCGGGTAGACAAAGTCAGATCGCAGGTTACGTTTGATCCTAATGATGTTGGACTTATGGCTTATCCTGATATAAATGGTAAGGTTGGGAAAGGTATAGGATCTGGCTGGAACGTCGGCGTTTGGTCCGGCAGTAAACATAAAGAGCAAGCAGGAAAATTTGTTGAGATGTTATGCAGCCCCGAAGTAGATAAATTATGGGTAACAGAAGGAGGACAGGTTCCTCTGCTAAAATCGACTCTTACTACCTTAGGTGACGCTTATTTTGACTTGCCTGAACATAAATTCCTTAAGGTTGCTGCTGATATTAAAGAAAATCATGCGCTTTTGTACAACGCCAATTTTGCAACCAGTGGCATTAACGCGGATTTTGTCAGAGCTATGCAATATGCTTATGTTGAAAAACTCTCTGTTGAAGATGCGCTGAAAAAGACGGCAGATGAGTTCAATGAAAGGTCCGGCAACTAAATGTAAATGGATCTGGATATGGGGTGGAGTTGCCTCACCCCATATCAAAGTCTATGGTAACTAAGGAAGGGCAGAGTGAGGCAGATAATGAAGAAATCAGATAAATGGTTCCCATATTTATTAATAGGCCCCAGCTCATTGGTGATAGTATTTGTTTTATTGTTGCCGCTGGGTTATTCAATATATTGTAGCATGTATAAAGTAAATTATATGAAGTTTACGGAATTCGTTGGATTTGATAATTTTATCAAAGTACTTTCAAATCCATCTTATATGGCAGCGTTAGGGCGAACTTTCTATATAAGCGCAATCAGTCTGGTATTTTCGCTTGTTTTGGGTATCGCGTTTGCTTTGTGGATACACAAACTCAAGAGAGGGCTCGCTTACAGCGTCCAGCTTATTGTTTTAATTCCTTGGGTCACCTCTCAGGTGGTTGGTGCATTGTTATGGAAATGGATATTCAATGAAGATCTTGGTCTATTAAACTATTTTATTGCATTGTTCGGTGGTGGTAAACTCCCGTTGTTAAGTGATGCATTCTTGGCAAATGTAATGCTTATATTCGTGAGTACCTGGCGAACGATTGGTTATGCAATGGTCAATGTGTTGTCGGGGTTGAAAGGTATCTCGCTATCTACTGAAGAGGCTGCAAGAATTGACGGGACAAACAGCTGGCAAATGCTCCGATATATCCGTATCCCAATGCTGAAAACACCGTTGTTATTATCCACAATTATTTTAACATTATCAAATATAAACAATCTGGTCGTTCCTTTAACATTGACTGGAGGAGGACCAGGAACATCGACAAGCGTTATCACGATCCCGATTTATCGACTTGCTTTTGAAAGCTATCAATTTGGTACTTCAAGCGCTCTATCGATTATACTATTTGTTATTACCGTTATTTTATCAGCCATTTATGTAAAGGCGGTGCGTTATGAGGTTTAAATCAGATAATTACAGTACCATATCTATGAATATGTGGACAAAGGCTTTAAAAGCCTTTGAGATTGTTTTATTTATTATTCTGTTCGTAGTTAATTTGGCTCCATTTATTTGGGGCGCATTAACATCACTTAAACCTATTAGAGAAGTGCTTGCATATCCGCCGAAATTCATTAGCTTTGATGTAAGCTTTGAACACTACCGAACAGTTTTTGGAAGTACATTTTTATCTGGTGTTATGAACAGTTTGTTTTATAGTGCAATTTCAATAGTCGTTGGATTGTTTTTATCCTTTACTGCTGCATATGCAATGAGAAGATTTAATTTTTTAGGAAAAAAAATATTTTTCATCTTGGTTCTGAGCGGGATTCCTCTTTCTATTGGCAGTGCGGCAATGGTTGTGCCAAACTACACATTTTTCTCAATACTTGGCTTGACGAATCACTGGTTCACGCTTCCTGCCATCTATATTGCTTATAATTTACCAATGGCCATTTGGGTCATGATCGGTGGAATGGAAAGTGTTCCTATAGAAATTGATGAGGCGGCAAAAGTTGATGGAGCAGGTAAATGGTACATTCTTTTTGGAATTGTTTTACCGCTGTTGAAACCAGCCTTGGCTTGTGCATCATTGTTTATTTTTCTGGGCGCATGGAATGAATTTGTCGTATCTTCCGTATTGGTAAGCAGTCCAGATCTGTATCCAATTCAAGTTAGCATTTATAACTATATGGGGTTCTTCGGCATAGATTGGGGACCACTTACTGCTGCGGCAACTATTGCCGTTATACCAACTTTGATTGTTTTCTCATTTTTGGGCAGATTACTCATTTCAGGCTTAACGGCTGGAGCTGTAAAAGACTAATTAATACTATTTCAATGTAAAGAGAGGGCAAAAACATGGAAAAGAAAAAATATGACATTATAGTGGTTGGGGGAGGACCGGGCGGCCTGCCTGCAGCTATTGCAGCATCTCGGATGGGATGTAGTACGCTTCTTATTGAGAGAAGTGCCATACTCGGTGGTTTGGCTGTCTCCAGCCTTCCGCTGCTGGGGTTTATTGACCGCGCAGGCAACCGGGTTTTGGGTGGAATTCCACAGGAGTTTATTAATCATCTTGAAGAAGTCAACGGGACCATGGGGCATATACAGTGTCCTGTACACAACTCACTGACCATTATTAACCCTAATTGGTTTCGAATCGCTGCGTTTGAAATGTGCAAGGAAGCGGGGGTAGACGTATCTCTGTATTCGGAACTCATGGATGTTAAAGTTGACAGTGGTGCTGTAAAAGGAATAAAAGTATTAAGCCGAGGGAAAGTCCGAAGCTTTGATGCGGATATTATTATTGATGCAACGGGTGATGCGTGCGCGGCTTATTTTGCGGGAGCTGGATACGTTAAAAATGAAAAATTACAGCCACCATCATTATCCTTTAGTGTTGGAAATGTCAACATACCGAAGTTTCTGGAGTATTTAGAAGCTAATTTTGAAACTGCTAAGTTACCAAGCACATATGGGGTACAGCAGACACATGAACAATTTTTTGGATCAAAAGGTTTTGCATTTACGGGTTTTCATGAATTTATAGAAAAGGCGATGCAAAATGGAGACTTAACAATCCCCAGGGATCGCATAATATTTACAACACTGCCTAATAAGGGCGAGGTATTGGTTAATTCGACGCGCTCTTTGGGTATTGATACCACAGATGTTGAAAGCGTTATTCAAGCCGAGTTTGAATGCCATAACCAAATTAAAGAGCTTATGCTGTTTTTCCGTAAATATGCTCCCGGGTTTGAAGAGTGCTTCCTTTCATCAATATCACCTTGGCTTGGGTCCCGGGAAAGTAGAAAAGTCGTTGGAATAAAAACACTGACTAGTGAAGTTCTGAAAAACTGTGATATTCCTGATGACTCAGTCGCCTTGGCTGGATACAACGTTGATATCCATGTACCAGAAACAGAAAAACTATATCTGCAGCCTGTTAAACATGCAGTTGGCATCCCGTATGGCTGCCTTGTAAGTGCTGACATTAAAGGTTTAATGATGAGCGGAAGATGTATCTCTGTTGACACTGAAATCTATGGATTAACCCGTATAATGGGGACGTGTATGGGCGTTGGAGAAGCGGCAGGAACGGCAGCCGCCCTTGCTGTTAAAAACAATTTGATGCCTGATCAGGTCGATATCAAGCAACTAAAGGAGACGCTTACGAAAAACGGAGCTATATTAGCTTTATCATAAAGGATGGGATTATTCAACAAATTGGCACATAAAGGTGAGGTAAAAATGATCAATACGAAACAAAAACCCATTCAATCAGGTTTTGACGAGACGACGCGTGCTAAAGAGGTTATACAAAATATAAATTTGAAGAACAAGATCGCCATTGTGACAGGAAGTTCTTCCGGAATTGGGTTGGAAACAGCACGTGTGCTTTCAAATGCGGGAGCTACTGTCTTGGCCTTGGTGCGGGATTATCAAAAAGCAAGCCAAGCGCTAAAGGGAATTCCGAATATTGAACTTTATTCTATTGATTTATCCGATCCGCATTCAATTGATATTTTTGTTGGTGAATTTTTAAAATCAAACAGACCGCTGGATATACTCATCAACAATGCCGGTATCATGGGAATCCCTCTTAAGCGGGATGGGCGCGGGTATGAGTTGCAGTTTTCTACCAACCATTTAGGCCATTTTCAATTGACAACAGCTCTTTGGTCTGCTTTAAAAAAGGCTGGCGGCGCGCGTGTTGTAACCCTGGCATCAAGGGCACACCGTCTTGGCGGAGTCGATTTTGAAGATCCGATGTTTGAACATAAAGAATATGATAAATGGAAGGCGTATGCGCAATCGAAAACGGCGAATATTCTTTTTTCTGTTGCATTGGATCAGATAGGAAAGAAATATAGGGTTCGCGCTTTTGCGGCCAATCCAGGTGCTGTCAACGCAACCGGTTTATCCAGAGATTTGTCGGAAGCGGAAAAGGGACCTAAGCCAATGGTTGATAAAAACGGCAATCCCATCAAGATGGAAAAGGATTTTGCAAAGACGATTGAACAGGGAGCGGCAACAAGTGTATGGTGTGCGGTTAGCGAGCAGCTGAATGATATGGGCGGACTATACTGTGAAGATGTTAATATTGCTAAACTGGTTTCTGGTGACAGCATCTTGAATACCGGCGTCAGGCCGTGGGCAATCGATTCGGCAGCTGCAGAGAAGCTATGGAAGATGAGTGTTGAATTGACCAAGGCTAATCTTCAATAAGGAAAGATTAGCTTTGAGGGACTAGGCGGGAATGGACAGTGATTGTCCACTAGGATATGAAATAATAGCCAGAAAGAATTATGCGAAATACATAGAGCTTTCTGGCTTTTTATTTGTCCTAAAGCAGAAACGTATTACAAAAAAATCCAATAATGGATATAATCTTTTTAGGGAAAATTAAATAGTTGAAATAATTAAAGAGAAAGTCAGATAACACATATTCCAACAGAGGAGAACAGTTGGTAAGATACTATGGCTACTATTCAAACAAAAGCCGTGGTTAAATGAAGAAAACAGGAGGAAATACCGGAGAATGCCTGCATCATCAGACTTCAGCCGTAACAAGGAAAAAGCTTAATAAAGCATGGGCAAGGCTTATACAGAAAATATACAATGTAAATCCACTGAAATGTCCTCATTGCGATGGAACGATGAAAATAATAGCTCTTATAGAGGACGAAGAAACAATAAAGAAAATACTAATACACCTAAAGCTTTGGAAATATGAGCACGGGACGCCCATAAAGGACTCTGCAGTTAAAGTAACTGAAATTTCAAAATCAGTATTGTATCCCGCTGCAATGAAAAAAACAGCAGCAAGAGCTAGCAGCGAAAATCAAATATCCTATCACAGAAGCTATGAACAGTGGGAGAAACCACACACC
>JAEZOA010000057.1 GCA_023441625.1 Bacillota bacterium | reverse complement strand
GCATCGCCGGCGGCGGCTTCGTCACGGTGGGCGGCACCGGCGCTGATGCGGACGTGGGGATAAGGCTATCCACCAAGGGCAATGGTTCGATCACCTTCGACGCGACCGGCAACCGCCAATTCCGCGTAGCGGGCGTCGCGGGCGCGACATCATGGGTCGAGGTCGTGGGATCGACCGCGGGCGTCCCTCAGATTGCTGCAAATGCCGCGTCCGGTGACGTGACGCTCGCCCTTTACGGCAAGGCCAACGGCGGCATCCGAGTTGAGTCTTTATCTGGTCGTATCGGCTTCTTCGGCACGACACCACAGACTAGGCCGACTGTGACCGGCAGTCGCAGTGGTGGAACTGCGTTGCAATCGCTGCTAGCCGCATTGTCAACGCTGGGGCTAATCGCTGACGGTACGAGTGCCTGATCCAAAAAAGCGACACAAGCAAAGCAACATGAGACGCGGTGTGAACCACTCTCATGGTTTTCAACACCGGGCGGGGCACGCCCCCCCCGGTTTTGTCGCTGACGCCGTGCACGACTACACCGACCCGATGAGTGGCGCGGACTTTGCCATTCCGGTCAATAGCCAATTTTATGGCTTCTCATTATCAGATTCGAATGAGAGTACTTCATCCAAAATCTGCTTTAACCCCAAAGAACTATTCTGGGGATAAAGGCGGCGTGCATCCGAAATAATTTTGTCCTTATCAAATGAAGATATGGCCTCGATGAAATTCCGTTCAAAACCTTCCTGCTCGTTAAACTGCAAGCAGAAACAACGATCAAGATGGTCCTCTTTTATGGCAGAATGAATTGAAACCAAGCCGCACCCGAGCATGGCGGACTCGAGCACGCAATATTCGTAGGATCCTCGAATTCCGCTGGCATAAAACCACATGGTCGATAGGAAGCGCCTAAACTGTGCAGGCGGCATGCGCGGAATGTAAGAAATCTGATTTCTCAGTTCTTCCGGGCATTTTTCGGAAAATCTATCAAAAACATAAACCTCCAGCCCAAGGCGAAGACACAATTCGGCAAAAGTAAAACCCCGCTCTATCGACTCTATTGCAATGTTACGCTCGTCCATGTCGATAAAGACGCTGGTCTTTTCCGTCTTTGAGATATCAAAATCGACATCAAGCATAGACCACGGTAGATGAAAACTACTAATGATCTTCTGCTTATTCATTTCTTCCGCAACAGATTTCAGAGGAGAAATATAAGCTAACACTTTCGAAAGCTCGCCCTTGTAGCTCTCTTCATTTGCTTTTCTAGGATTCATGTCGTCAAAGTAATAGATAATTCTCTTGTATTTACTCAGAATATCAAGCGATGTTCCTGGCAGGCATTTCATGATTAGCAAAACATCATTATCGCTCGCCGGAACTGACTTATCATAAAGACAAACGCTGGAATATCCGCTAAATTTCTTTATAAGTTTATATTGCTCCAGACCAATGACGTTTTGGCTTCCCCAACCTTTGCTGATTGTCAGCTCGTCCGCCCCCTCCGGAGCAAGCAAACAAATAATCCTTAGCTCAGCTATTGATCCGATATTCTCGTTCATTTTCCTGATTGCCTTCATAACCTGTTCTTGAGAGTGCTCCACGGTCCGTTAAAGGGTCACTCATGTATCCACTATTTTTCAACAGCAAACACCCCCGGCTCCCGGGCATCGTCCAGCCCCTCGATGGCGGCGCGGCCCATGGCGAGGATCGCCTCGGCGGCGCTGCCGCCGATGTGCGGCGTCACCAGGAAGTTGGGGTGCCGCAGCAGGTCCATATCCTCCGGCGGTTCGACGCGGAAGACGTCGAAGGCGGCGCCGGCCAGCCGGCCTTCCTGGAGCGCGCGGGACAAAGCCGTTTCGTCAACGATTCCCCCACGCGCCGTGTTGATCAGGATGGCGTCCGGCCGCATCAGCGCCAGCCGCCCGGCGTCGATCAGGCCGCGCGTCAGATCGGTCAGCGGCAGGTGCAGCGTCACCACGTCGGCCTCGCGCAGCAGCGCGTCCAACGGCCGTGGCTCAATCCCGTGCGCCGCATAGAAGTCCGGAAAGTCGCGGATGTCGTGGGCCAGCACGCGGCAGCCGAAAGCGCGCAGCAGCACCGCGAGATCCTTGCCGACGTGCCCGCAGCCGATGATTCCGACCGTGCGGTCGCTGAGCTGCCGCCCGGTCCACTGGCGCCACGTCCCGTCCAGCACACCCTGCCGGGACTGCGGAATGTGGCGCAGGAGCGCGATGGCGAAGCCGATCGCCAGCTCGGCCACCGAACGGCGGTTGACCCCGGCCGTCCAGCCGACGCGCTTGCCGTGGCGCTCCGCCGCGGTGAGGTCGATGTTGTCGAGCCCGACGCCATACTTGCTGATCACCCGCAATTCGGGCAGCGCCGCCAAGACCGTCTCGTCGATCCGCTCCAGGGCGACGATGGCCCGCCCGCAGCCACGCAGAAACGCGATCAGCTCATCACCGGCCAGGGTCCGCCCGCTGTCGTTGAATTTCGCCCCAGGATGACGCGCCAGCATCTCGGCCCGCAACTGAGGGTTGCTGGAGAAGGACCGGGACAGGATGCCAACCGTTTCGGACATGGGCGCAATCATCCCTGAAAACCCGAAGAAATGCTGATGCTGGGGCGGTCAGCCGGCGTCCAGCCGGCGTCCAGCGTCAGGACGACCTCGCCGAGCCCGGCAAAGCCGGCGACGACGGTGCACCCCGGCGTCAGGGCGGACAGGCCGGCGCAGTTGCCGGTCGCCACATACTGCCCGGCGCGCAGCGCGATGCCGCGTTCCGACGCCTGCCGGACATGCTCGACCAGCGTGCCGAAGGGCGTGCCGAGGATCGCCGCGCCCGACCCCGTCGCGACGGTTTCCCCATCCACCGTCACGCGGACAGCGCAGTCGTCCAAATCCAGCGCTTCCCAGTCCGCAGCGGTCCGCAGGGGCACGCCGTCCCCCACCACCAGCCAGCCGGCGGCGCCGTTGTCGGCCACCAGGGCGCAGCCTCCGAAATGGCCGAGCCCCGGAAAGCGGGTCGCCGGGATTTCGAAGGACGGGTGCACCGTCGCGACCGCCTCGCGGACCTCGTCGGCGCCGTAGCCGCCCGGCCGCGGCGGCAGATCCCGCCCGAATCGGAAGCTGATCTCCCCCTCGATCACGGTATGCCGAAGCGCAGCGGCCGGAATCCGGGCCGGAGAAGATACAACCTGCCCGACCGGCACCGCCCCCATGAACTGGCGGTCAAGCTTCAGCAACTCGCGGGCGGGGCGGTTGGTGGCACCCAGCTTCCAGGCCCCGATCCCCAGCCCGAGACGCTGCAGCAGATGGTCCTGCACACGTTCGGCGTCCTCCAGGGAATCCAGCCGCAGAGCGTCCGGAAGTTCGGTCACGACCGTTCCCGTTTTCAGCGCATGCCACAAAAGGTCTTCCAACGGGTACACGTATATTCACCCACCTATTGCAACGCATGATGCATACTCCGTATGGATGGATGAATGGAAGAGTGTTGAAGGGGAGCATCAGGCGACCGTGGCAAGAAACGACGCCGTGCCTGCGGATCTCACAGGCCTTCTCCGTTTGGCGGAACGGGCGGTGTTGGCCGGCGGTCACGCGCTCACCAGCATGCGCCGCGCCTGGAGCACGGTGGCTTCGCAAGAGGGGCTGGACATCAAGATCGAAGCCGATGTGCGCGCCCAAGCCTTGATCGTGGACGCGTTGCGCAGCGCCTCGGACTGGCCGATCCTCGGCGAGGAAACCGGCTGGATCGGCGGGCGCCCTGCGGATGACGCCCCCTATTGGGTCGTCGACCCCCTGGACGGCACCTTCAACTATCACCGTGGCATTCCGTTCTGCTGCTCGGCCGTCGCCTTGTGCCAGGGCATGAGGCCGTTGCTCGGCACAATCCACGACTTCGAACGCGGCGAATTGTTCAGCGGCGCGACGGGCTTGGGAATGTGGCTGAACCACCAGCCGGCGGCGGTGGAGGCCCGACCGTCGTGCCAAGGAGCGCTTGCCACCGGCTTTCCCACGCGCAGTGACTTCTCCGCAGCCGGGATCGGACGCACGGTCGAAAAACTGCGGTCCTGGAAAAAAATCCGGATGCTGGGCAGCGCCGCTCTGTCACTGTCCTATGTCGCAACCGGACGGTTGGACGGCTATGCGGAGGACGGCATTCAGTGGTGGGACGTTGCCGCCGGGCTCGCCCTCGTCCAGGCGGCCGGTGGAGTCGCCCATTGGGTCGGCGATGATCCGGAACAGCCCTTAAACGTGACCGCACAAGGCTCACCGCAGCAAGACCCGCCGCGCATCGGCCCGGATGCCCCATAGCCGAGCCTCCAAGGGGCCGTAGCGGGCGTGGGGCGTTCCGGGATCGAATTCCAGAAAAAAGGCTTGGCCGTGTTTGGCCGTCCTCCGCCCGTGCCGCATCCATTCTATGTCGGTTGCAATGGGGTAAAATGCCCGTAAAATCGGCACCGCATATTCATGGCGGTCTAAACTGATGGTACTCAACGGTTTTTCTAAAAGTGATTGGTCTGATGAGTTGCCGGTTCCGGCGTTGACGGCAGAACAGAATTTCATCTGGCTGCTGCGGGATGACATTCGGGGCACGACACCAGCGGACGCTCCGTCCGGGCGGCGGCGGTTTCTCGTCTGGTGGGTCCTGAACCAGCGCAGAGAATATCCCAAGGCTTCGGACCTGACGAACGCGCAGATCGCCTATCTCACCACCCCCGTGGCGGACGCGGAAGCCGGAAACACCCCGCCGCTGACCCACCTTATGATCGGCGTGTGGGAGTTGCTGGACCACATCCGCAGCCGCTTCGACATCCACAGCCAGGAAGGAAGGACCGGCCTGTTCGACTGGTACTGCCTGACGGCGGTGTCCGAACTGGGACTGGACCGCTATCTCTCGACGGACCAGAAGCGCTATCTGGCGGAGCCGGTGGCCCTGGCCGGCGACACGGGCCTGCCGGTCACCCGCGCGATGCTGTCTCTCTGGCGCTTCCGGCAGGACATCCGTGACGCGTTCGATCTGGGGCGGCCCGACGGGCTGCGCGCCTTCCTGGGCTGGGTCCTGGTCTACGGTTTCAAGGAATGCCCGACCCTTGGGCTCTATTGCGACGAGGGGCTCAAGAGGGCGCTTACGGCGGCGGGGCGCGGCTTTGCCCACGGGCTCGAACCGCTGGACAGCCTGGCCGCCGCGCTCTGGCGCGCGCGCAAGGAATTGCAGCTCCACTTCCCGCTGGACAGCCTGGACGGCCGCCACGCTTACCTGGCTTGGCATCGGAACGAGGGCCGGCGGGCCTATGGACAGGATTCGCTGTTCGAACCGCCACAAACGCCCTCCCCGCCGGCACGCGCAGCGGCAGTACCGCGGCAGGCGCTGACGCCAGGCGTCAACCTGATCGGCTTCGCCCGCGGCGAGTTGGGCATCGGCGAGGATGTCCGGATGGCCGCCGAGTCCTGCGCAGCCGCCGGCATTCCCTTCACCGTCTACGACACGCCGCCCGGCCCGACCCACCGGCAGGCGGACCGGCGGCTGGACGCCCACATCACCACCGAGGCGCCGCACGCCGTCAATGTCTTCTGCCTGACCGGCTTCGATACCGCGCGCACCTACGTCGAGCACCCCAACCTGTTCGAGGGGCGCTACAACATCGGCTACTGGCCGTGGGAGCTGCCGGATTGGCCGGCCTCCTGGGCGAGCGCCTACGACATCGTCGACGAGATCTGGGTGTCCACCCGCTACACCCAGGAAGCTTTCGCACTGACTGCCCCGGTGCCGGTCCTGCTGATGCCGATGGCCGTCGCCGGGACGCCGTCACGCGTCTACCATCGGGCGGAGTTCGGCCTGCCGCCGGGGCGCTTCCTGTTCCTGTTCACCTTCGACTGGAACTCCTACGTCGCGCGCAAGAATCCCGGAGCCTGCATCGCGGCCTTCCAGGCGGCCTTCGCCGGGTACGGCACCGATGTCGGGCTGGTGCTGAAGGTCATGGGCGGCCGCAACGAGGACCCCCACTGGCGCGCGCTCCTGGCGCGGATCGCGGCGGATCCGCGGATCCACATCGTCAACGGCACGCTCGACCGCGATGCGGTCCTGGGGCTGGCGAGCGTGTGCGACGCGGTCGTCTCGCTCCACCGGGCGGAAGGATTCGGACGCACGCTGGCCGAAGCCATGCTGCTGGGGAAGCCGACCGTCGCCACGGCCCATTCGGGCAACACCGATTTCTGCACCCCGGCCACGAGCGCGCTCGTGCCGGCGCGGATCGTCCCCGTCCAGCCGGACGAGTATCCCTGGGGCGAGGGCATGAGCTGGGGCGAACCGGACGTTGCCCAAGCCGCCCAAGCGATGCAGCGCCTGGTGTACGATGGGGCCTACCGGCAGGCCATCGCCTTGGCGGGCCATCGCTTGGTGACGGAGCGCTACGCCCCCCGGACGGTCGGGCTGCGCTACAGGAAGCGCCTTGCCGCGGTCCTGGAGCGCCTCGCCCGCGCCCGCTGACCGGACGGCGCTCACGCCTCGGCGAGGGGCATGCCGGTGGGGCCTTCAGATACCGCCGGTATGACGCCCTCCGACGGGAGCGGCGACCACGCGGGGTGCCTCCAGCAGCGCTGCGAAAATATACCGTAAGGACGGCTGTTTCGGGCCGATTTCGGCCGGATCCGGGCCACTTCGGGGTGCGTCCAGCGCTGCTGCGAAAATATACGCTAGCGCATTGCATGCCATCTTAGCTCGACTTTGCTCAATCACGCCGGAAAACAAACGGCCTGAATGAGGCGGTTGAGCCCGGTGCCGGGGAGTTTCGCGCTCTCCCCGCCCAGCGGTGACGGCGAGAAAGTCGTCTCGCTCCAGAGCCGGAA
>JAEZOA010000044.1 GCA_023441625.1 Bacillota bacterium | reverse complement strand
AATGAGTCATCATCCCGCTTGGTACCCCACATTACTGCGACGCACTGGGACTCACTACACGGCTTCTTGGCAATTACCGTGGTTGGACTTTCACCAACTAGAAAAGTTCAGCTTAGCTGGACACACCAGGATAAAGGCACGTGGTCGCAAGCGACCTGCGCCGAGGCACAACCGCCGGCAGTGCCGGCGGCTTACTGTTTAGGCATAGGTGGTCGGAATGACCGCAAGTGTGCCAATTAGGTGGTCAGAATAGCCTACAAAGGCTGTATTTAGGCATTTGGAGAGAGTACAATAGGTACTCTGATTGGCTAGTTTGGTTTCTTTTTATGAATATCACTTGTAAAGGTGCACATCATTTTTGCAAATACACATAATTGATATTGACCTTTGCGTGCTTATATAAGTTTTACTTTTAACTTCAGGAGAATGATACACATTTTTGGTTAATATTCTTCAGCCCATAAAAGCATTTAGAAAGGCAGTTACCTCTTTTGAGATAACCGCCCTTGTGTGTATAAGCTATGAGAGTAGACTACATTCTTTATTTTTTTGTAGACACCTTGTATAGATATAATTTATCCTATTTTTCGTCATATAACTTATCTAAAAAATCATAAATATCATTCGCAAGGAAGTACATATTCTTCATATCATCAGGATTTTCTGATTCATTCTCGTGATCCCAAAAATAAATTTCTTCATTGTATGGCTCTATAGTCCCTAAGCAAATAACATTACCCCCAGGGTCATCACCAATAGGTATAAACCCTTTAGGTAGTCTATACTCATATATATCAATAACTTTTTCCAAATTATCGTACATATCACCTATCCCATTTAATACATTTACAACACTTGAACCTTGCTCTTCAGATATTTTAAATAAACTAGGTTCAGTGTAACCACCATTCCAATGAAGTAAAAACGTAATGTATTTCTCTGGTAACTTAATTCCACTTTTTACTTCAAATTGTTCAATCTGTTCCAATGTAAGTTTATTATTAGAACTTATTATCTTTGCCATACCTTATATGTCCTCCTTTTTATTTCTACCCATTTACAGTTGCTACTCCTCCCGTATGAGTAAATTCTCTATGAATATCCTTATCAACAAGAATCATTGTTGTTCCATCTTGATGATGGTGCCATGTGTAACCTACAGGTGGCTTGTTAGCTTCAGGAACTGGTGGATTTGAATCTTTACTCAATCTTGCTTTTTCATTTGCTGCTTTGTAATCTGCTGGACGATTCTCTGGTTTTGCAACTTCAATTTCTACCGGCTTAACAGTAGGGTGCACATAAGGCATAAAATTCGGATATCCATTAGGATAACTTACTGATTTACTAGCTTTATTTGTATATGTCCATGTCCCACTCTCACTAATTGAGATACTACCATCTTTTTTAAGCCAATTTTCAGGTAATGGTGAGTTCATTGGCTTCGTTTTCATTACTTCTTTATTAAAATCGGAAAGTTCTAATTTCTTACCTTTTGTGGCAACCTTACTTACTCCCGCATAGCTATTGTATATCTATATCGAATTCTTCTCTAGCTCTCCTAAGCAAAAGTATTATTAAGACAGCCAGAAAAATTAATATTATCGAAATCAAAAAGTTAATTCCTACCACAACTTGATTTTTAGTTAATGTAAAAGGAGTTATAAATAAGCTAATGCATGCAAAATAAAACATATAATTCCATCTCATTTTAGCTGTAGTCATTAAATCATCGTTAATAATTTTTTGCGATTCGAGATAAATACCTTTACAGATTGAATAAAATATAACTAAATTCAGAATTAAAAATATGGATGATGTAGCTAACATCCAAGAGTTCGAAGGAGATATATTCTGAACCTCTGCGTTTATTGGAAAGAAAATCAAAATAAATGAGGTAATCGCAAGTACAGATGATGGAATAATACCTTTTTTATAGATGATATTAACCTCTGACAGCCCAGACAAACCACTAGATACTAGAATATAGCCTAAAAAGTTTGGTAAAATATCAAAGGGCCCTATGTTAATATTAAAGAATATTAAAACGATTCCCCACATTATCTGTGAATAATATTTCCTCAAGTCCTCACCTGCTTTCCTCAATCAGTTTTCTTATATCCTTTTTAGTTATACCGTATTGATTATTGCCATTAATAAAAACATTTCTTAAAAGGGTATTACCTTTAGAATCTATTCCCTTAAATACAATTGGGAATAAATAATTTGAGAATCTATACTGCGGCTTCATTTCAATACTGCTTTTAAACTTATATTTAACCTCTATTTGTTCCCCTGCTTTAAGTGAAAGAGGAAGTGCTATACTATTTAAAGCCTTTTCATTGATTTCAATATCACATACTTCTAGGATATAATCACTTAGTGGGCTCGGGCTCACAATCTCATTTATTTTAATATCATCCTCCGTTTTTAATGTAGTACTTCCATAATTGCCAGAACTACTATTTGAATAATTAAATATCAATGAGTTACCTTCCGCTAGCGGTTCCTTAAACAAGCAAATTTCTCCCAAGTCATACTCATATGTTTTTCCAAAGCTAGTTCCTAATTGTATTTTTCTAATGGAAATAGGGTCTGTTTCATCGGTATCAATAAGACGATTTCCATTCTCTAATACAACGAAATCCAAATTAATGCGAACTCGGTTAATGCTATAATTGCTATTTTGTATGTGCTCCTCAGATAAAAAATCTATTGGAAAGGATTTCGAACTTATTTCAGGAAAGCTTGCTGAAATGATATTTTCCTCATCATATGTATTGGAAATATAGCTAAGCTCAAAGCCAGAGCCTTCAGACAATGACAAACCCAAATATGAGCTTAACAAGAGTGGTTTTTCCATAGCTGTAGCGCTAAACATATAAATGTTAACTATCCAGGATATTACTATTGCAAATACAATTGGAACAACTATTTTTTTATTAAGCTTCATATTGTACCATCCTTAAAAAATCAAAGTAATATCCTCCCAAGCGTATGCAATTTGTTGGAGTTCTTTCCCACCCCTATTGATTATTCTCTTGTCAACAATGTTTCCACCTAACTGTTCATAAAAGGCCCTTGAAGGGTTATCCTGAAGTGTCCATAACATCATAGACTTAACATTGTTTTTAATATACCGTTCAATTATTGCCTTAAAAAGCAATTTTCCTATTCCTATACGCTGAAATTCTTTTAAAATGTATATCGAATAAAGCTCTCTTTCATAAGCATTATTAGTTTCAACTAAACTTATTGCTGCAAACCCAACAATATTTTTGTTATCAGTTTCAGCAACAAACATCAATTCTGTTGCTTTATTATCAAACAATCTCTTATCCCATTCAATTGCCTTACTTTCATATGTTAATCCTTCTAAATAATGTTCAGGCATAATTCCTTTGTAGCTAGAACGATTACTATCAACTTGAACTCTTGCTATTGAGAATAAATCCTGCTTGTTTGCCTCTCTGATTGTCATATATCCCCCGTTTTAAATGACTATTTCGGCCGAAATCCTTTTCAGCCACTCTTTTACAGACTCTGTAAATAGAATATCTTGTTCAATCTCTAAGCAGTGGCCTGCATTATCTAGTAGTATGTACGAAGCTCTGGGATACTTATCAATAATATGCCATAAGCCGTTGTAGCCTACCACCTGATCCTGTCTTCCCGCTAGCATAAGCGTAGGCTTCATATACGGCTTATCAAGATCATCCACATTGAAGCCGAGTTGTCCTCCTTTAATGTTTTCAAGGAAGGAATTATTTCCTGTCTTCTTCATCAAGAGTACTTAAAAATTCTTCATCCTTTTCGAATATCTGAAATTGAGCATTTTCATTTATTGTAGATTGTTCTAACGAAGGGCAAATAAGAAGTAGTCCCTCTACATCTTACGCTCGTTTTTTAAATATTGTCCTTGCTAAAAAGCCTCCAAATGATTCTCCAGCCAGTACAAATTTCTGGTTAGGGATTATACTATCAATATCAACTGATAGTTTCTATATTATTGTAAAGCATTATAGCACTTATTGGAAATGTTTTCTATGATTTAACAAAAATATATTTGACTGATTTTAATCCTGTTATCAGGTTAGTATTAGAATAATGTTACATATAGGCTTACCGCCTAGAACCACAAAAACACCCGCCTTGAAAGCGGGTGTTTCTGGTATATAATGAGTAAGTCTATAAGCCGGGTTCTGTATTAGATGATCATCTATCTAGGCCATACATTTCTGTATAGCTCAAGCCACCTCCCCGGGACTGACGGGCAGTCATTGCGTCCCTCCACGGCGTTGCTCCAGGTGGGGTTTACATAGCCGACAAGTCGCCAAGTCGCTGGTGAGCTCTTACCTCGCCTTTCCACCCTTACCAAACTAACGATTTAAACTGAAAACATAAAACCCTCTGTTCAGCTTAAATCGTTAGTCAGGCGGTATATCTCTGTTGCACTTTCCTTAAAGTCACCTTTACCGGGAGTTACCCGGCACCATTGCCCTATGGAGCCCGGACTTTCCTCATCTACGCCCTTTCGGGCTGCATCTGCGATCATCTGGCTTACTCATATGATATTCAATTATTTAATTCAAAAAGCTAGTCCGCAGTATCGGACACTTTATTATAGATGCTCTTAAAACATTAGTCAAGCAAAAATAAATGGGTCCTCTTCCAAAGAACTGCAAATTATATTTAAACTCTCAAATCTAACCTCTAGGAGTTTTTTAAGTTTATTTACAATTAAATGCTCAGATGCGAAATGTCCCACATCAATAATGCACAAACCCATTTCTCTAGCATCTAACGAATCATGGTATTTCATATCACCAGTAATAAGAACATCAATACTCTGTTGTTTAATGATATCTAAGTCAACATCAAAGCTTCCACAGAAGGTAGCTACGTTTTTTACTGTTTCTGGCTGTGTTCCAATAATTCTTAGGTTCTCAATATTAAGATTTCTTTTCACTATATTGACCAAATCTTCAAATCTCAACTCAGAAGGTAGTTCTCCCACCTTTCCCATTCCTACATCAACATCATGACCTTTCGGAATATAAGACTCTAATATTCTACAATTACTTATGCCTATAGCTTCAGCAAAAGTATCATTAACACCACCCACTGCCACATCAAGATTTGTGTGAGCACTGATAATATTAATATTATTCTTTATAAGTGTTGAAATTTGTTTCCCCTTCATTGTGTCTAAATCCACCGTATTCAGCTTTGAAAATAAGAAAGGGTGATGAGATATTATCAAGTTTGCTCCTTGGTCTATTGCCTCATCAATAACCTTTGTGGTCACATCCAGACAAAGCAATACCTTTTTGACTTCGTCTGCACGACCTCCTAACATCAGTCCAACATTATCCCAATCCTCTGCAAATTTCCATGGTGCAAGCTCATTAATATAATTAAGTATTTCTCCAACATTCATTATTATAATATACTCCTCACTTTATTCTGGTGTACTACAATACTAAATTCCCATTAATACACTACATATTTCTGTAATCTAAACCCACCTTGCTATGTCACAACAATTCCTTCTGCATTAATTCAATGTAATCCTTTTTTAATGTAGAATAGTAGCTTAAGAGCTCGCTATTATCCTCCATATCCTCTAATTGACCTAAAACCCTGTCAACCTGTCTAACCTTTATTTCGCAGTATGCTAATAATAATGGATCCTTTTTTTCTATAAGTTTCTCGCCAATATGGAGTTCAAATTCCTGATACTCTCTGTTCTTCCCATCATATTTTGCTGAAATCACACAATAAATTTTAGTTCCTTCTGCAACTAACTCCTCATCATAAATGTCAAATTTATGGTCAAATAGCCACTTTCTAACCACATGCAAGTCATTCATTGGCTGCAAGATTAGCGCTGCTGCTTTAATTGCTTTATGGGTATTTGCTATTAATAGCTCTGTAAGAAGAGTTCCACCCATGCCTGCAATAATTATTACATCTGCTTCATCTTCTCCAATAGTGTCCAAACCACTTCCTAGCCTAGTTTCTATATGTTCACTCATTTTATATAAATTTATATTCTTGTTTGCAACCTTTACTGGTCCTATTTTAACATCTGAGGCTATAGCCCTTTTGCAAACCCCTTGCTGAATTAAATAGATTGGCAGATATGCATGATCAGTTCCTATATCGGCAATAACCTCACATTTAGATACTTTATCTGCTAATAACTTCAATCTACCCTTTAAAATTAAACTCAAAGCTATCCTCCATATTCCTAATAAAATCCATTAACATACCAGATATTATTTATTGTTATAATTATGCCCATGTCCAGCATTTCGCACAAGAAATTAAACAACGCAAGCTGGCAAGCCAACATTGCTTATGTTAATGAAATGTTCATTTCCTTGACAGAAATGGCATAAAACTAAAATTTATTTATATATTTATCAGTCACTTGTATTATCAAAGTAAATTATACACATAATAATACTAATTAATCAACTTGAAAAGCATTAAATTTAAAAGTTCCTCAATTTAACTTCAATCTGTACCAATTGAAAGGAATTACCCACTATGACTCCATATAGCAGAGGAAACAAAGTAAACGATATTGAAAGACCTATCTCTAGTAATATACACGGAAGAGATATTTTGGGAATAAACGCACATATACCTATTATAAGCAAAACAAGCATAGATTTAGAGGATGAAGAATTGTCCACTGAATATATTAGAAAAATAAAATGAGAAAGTTGGCAAGCCAGCATTGCTTGTGCTAATCTAACCCACCAAAAAAAAAGAGAACATACTATGTATGTTCTCTTTTTTTTGGTGGGCCTTCAGGGACTCGAACCCCGGACCAACCGGTTATGAGCCGGTTGCTCTAACCAACTGAGCTAAAGGCCCGAATTGGCTCCCCCTGCTGGACTTGAACCAGCGACATCGTGATTAACAGTCACGCGCTCTACCAACTGAGCTAAGGAGGAATATATTCGATGCTCTCGCGAGCACAAATAATATTATACTTACCTAAGGGCATCTGGTCAAGATTTAATTTCCTACAATTTGCTGATTTATTTGGTTTATGCCCAATTATCTAATATTTTTTTACTCATGCTAATTCTTGCTAAAAAATACATACTTCAAAATCCTAATTAAAAATTTATAATGATAACGCATTTGCAATTGACAAACACTCACTATTGAAATATTCTTAATTTGGATTAAATTGATAACTTTCACATAAGTAAATCGTTACTTATCATTTGGATAATCATTAGAAAATAACATAATAGAATGATTGAAAATCCTCTTTTTGATAAAATATTTGAAACACTAATTACACTTTTTAAAGATATCAATATATAAAAAGGAGTTTATAATGAAATATGAAATATTTGGAGATAGTAAAAATCCAGTTATTATTCTCCTTCATGGAGGAGGACTGTCAAATTGGACATGGCAGCCACAGTTAAAAGTATGGGAAGAGAAATACTACGTTGTAGCACCAATTATTGATGGGCATGGAGCTGATTACGAGACAACTTTTGACACTATAGAGCACAGTGCAAATCAAATCCAACAATACATTAATGAAAATTTTAGCGGAAAGGTATTTGCTATAATCGGCGTATCTCTAGGTGCTCAAATCACTGTTGAAATAATAACAAAAGCAAAAGATATCTGCGAAAAAGCGGTTCTTGAAAGTGCCCTTGTTATACCAATGAATAAGGCCTTAGTAAAACTTATTGTTCCTATGTACAGTATGTTCTTTCCTCTAATCTCAAAAAAGTGGTTTGCAAAAATATCAGCTTATTATTATTATATTCCAAAAGATATGTTTCAAAATTACTTTGAAGATACAAAAAGAGTTTCTAAAAAAACAATGCTTAATATGACAATAAGCAACTCTAATTATAGCTTGCCTACTACTTTTAAAGATAATAAGGCAAAATTATTAATATTATGTGCAAAGAAAGAACCCTCGATTGTGAGAAAATCTGCAAAGTTGCTTCATTCTGTTGCTTCAGAAAGCACATTGAAAGAAATAAAGAACTCAAGACATGGTATTAGCTTGAATATTCCACAAGAATACATAGAAATTGTATCTGCCTTTTTTGAAACTGAGCTTGATCAATAACTATATAATTGTTAAAAAAGACTCGAATCCGAGTCTTTTTATTTAACATAAGCAATGCTGGCTTGCCAACTTGCGTTGTTTAATCAAACTTTAATCTAAATAGTCTTTCAGCTTTTTACTCCTGCTAGGATGTCTTAGCTTTCTCAACGCCTTAGCCTCTATCTGACGAATTCTCTCTCTAGTAACACTAAATTCCTTACCTACCTCTTCAAGAGTCCTTGCGCGCCCATCATCTAAACCAAATCTGAGCCTTAATACCTTTTCTTCACGAGGTGTTAAGGTATCTAAAACATCAATGAGCTGTTCTTTGAGTAAAGTAAAAGCAGCAGCCTCTGCTGGTGCCGGAGCATCATCATCAGGAATAAAGTCTCCTAAATGACTATCCTCCTCCTCACCAATAGGTGTTTCAAGAGAAACTGGTTCTTGAGAAATTTTCATTATTTCCCTGACCTTTTCCACTGACATACCTATCTCTTTTGCAATTTCATCAGGCTGTGGTTCTCTACCTAACTCCTGCAATAACTGCCTAGAAACTCTTATTAATTTATTTATAGTTTCCACCATATGAACAGGAATACGAATAGTTCTTGCCTGATCGGCAATTGCCCTTGTTATAGCCTGTCTAATCCACCAAGTTGCATACGTACTAAACTTAAACCCTCTCCTATAATCAAACTTCTCAACTGCCTTGATAAGTCCTAGATTACCTTCTTGAATCAAATCGAGGAACTGCATGCCTCTGCCAACATATCTCTTTGCAATACTTACAACAAGTCTAAGATTAGCTTCAGCAAGTCTCCTCTTTGCTTCAATATCCCCGTTTTCCATTCTGTGCGCAAGATCAATTTCCTCATCTGCTGTTAAAAGGGGAACCTTCCCAATCTCCTTAAGATACATTCTTACAGGATCATCTATACTTATCCCCTCTGGAACACTGATATCAAGCTCTTCTTCATCAGAATTCTGAATTTCTTCCAAATCCGCATCAATATCTCCAATAACATCAATACCTAAATTTTCTAAGGTTTCGTATATTTTTTCAATATGCTCAGGTTCTATTTCAATTTCTTCAAAAGCCTCAATAATCTCTTTATAGGTAAGCATTCCTTTTGCTGTACCTTTATCAATCAATTCTTTAAGCAATGCTTTTCTACTCTCTTGACTATGTTTCATGCGTTTGCACTCCCTTCTTGCCTAACTATGCCCATACCCAGCATTTCGCACAAAAAATTAATGACAGAAATTGCATGGGCTCGGTACCTCCTTGATTTATTTCTTATTATTTCTTTCAACCTTACAAACCCTTTTTCAAGGTAGCTATATTCAATACAATACTGCCTAATTCGCGATTTAATAACTCAACATCCCCTTCTGATAAATCACTTCTTTTTTTTAGTTCAATTATTTCGTCTTTCCTAGCCTCCAAACCATTAAGGTCTATTCTTTTAATAATATCCATGGCTGCTTTTCTATGGTTCTCAAATACTCTCTGAGATTGAATTATATTTGCAAAAATTTCAGCCATAGGTGGAGAAAGTTTATTTAAAATCTCGCCTACCAAAATACCTGCTTTACTCTCTATTCGTTCAATAGAAAATAATAATGCCTGTTTTATTTCGTTAGAGCTAATTTTATCAATATTTAAAACATCTCTAATATAAGAATATACATTGTTGTCCAAACAAATTGTAGCTAAAAGCATTAACTGCAGTTTTACAAGTCTCTCTTCTGGAGTTTCAACTTTATTACTTTTCTTTATAATATTCTTTTTAACTGTGTAAATATCCTTTATTTGCTTCTTTTCATTTGAATCCATTTTTCTTTGGCGCTTTGCCATTTCGGAATAAATTGACTGCTCACTTACACCAAAGTCTTTGGACAATTTCTTAACATATAGCTCTCTTTCTACATTATTGTCAATTTTCTCTAATATAAGTACAGCCTCGTCAAGAAACTTTACTTTTCCATCATTTGTAGAAATATCAATTTTGTTGTCCAAAATATCTAATTTAAAATCTAACAGACCTTTAGAACTATTTATAAGCTTTTTAAAACTCTCAACCCCATTAGTCTTAATAAAATCATCAGGGTCCTTACCAGAAGGAATGGATAGTACCTTAACACTACAGCCGATGGCATTAAGTAAATCAAGGCTTCTAAGTGCAGCAGCCTGTCCAGCAGAATCAGAATCAAATGAAAGTATAATTTCTTCTGAATACTTTTTCATAAGCTTACCTTGATTCTCAGTCAATGCTGTTCCAAGTGGCGCAACAACATTTATTATTCCACTTTGATGTAGGGATATAACATCCATATAGCCTTCAGCCAAAATTATCTGCTTTGAACATGCACTTTTAGCAAAATTCATAGCATACAAATGTTTTCCTTTATGGTAAACAGCAGTTTCAGGAGAATTCATGTACTTAGGTTGAGAAGAATCTAACACTCTTCCACCAAAGGCAATTACATTTCCTCTGATATCAAATATCGGAAACATAATTCTACCCCTAAACCTATCAAAAACCTTCTTATTATTTTCCTTAGTTATAACAAGTCCACTTTCAAAAATAGAATAATCACTAAAGCCTAATGTTTTTAAATGCTTATATAGTGTATCATACTTATCTGGTGCATAGCCTAAACCAAATTTTGTAATAGAGTGGTTATTAATCCTCCTATTTGCCAAATATTGAAACGGAACTTTATTATTCTCATTAACTAAATTATTATGATAAAACCTAGCAGCTTCAATATTTATTTTTAAAAGTTCCTGCTTCAGCTTTGCCTTTTCATCATCTCTAACTCCATCATTCATTTCCGGAATTTGAATTTTAGCTCTATCAGCGAGTAATCTCAATGCTTCCGGAAAATCCAGATTCTCTATAGCCATAATAAAATGTACTACATTACCGCCTTTACCACAGCCAAAGCAATGAAATATTTGTTTAACAGGCTCTACAGAAAAAGATGCAGTTTTTTCATTATGGAAAGGGCATTTGCCAAAATAATTTTTTCCTCTTTTGTCCAGATTAACGTACTCTGATATTACACCAACTATATCATTATTTACCCTTATCTCTTCTATTAAATCTTCAGGGAAAAAATTTGCCATTTTGTATTACATTCCAATCTTGTCAAAAAATAATTATTCAATATTATTAACACATCTCCTATTTTTATTTCAGTCTTAGCCAAAATCACTTAATACTTGTTCGACATTATTATTTAGAATCCTTCTTTTTTGATAATATTTTTAGTATAAAACAAAAAAGTATGCCCTTAGCATACTTAAAAATAAGTTTTTACCTCCTAGAATATATGAAAAAAATAGTTTTAACTTCTATGATATGCAGTCGTAAATAACATCATGAGCACTAACAGGAGTAACTGAATTTGAATGTAAGAGCTTTATAAGTTCAATCATATTTGCTTTTGAGGACAAAACATCATTTATCTCAACTGCTTCAATCTCGCCTGTATCTTTTGTCATATTAATTTTTATTCCATATGTACATGAACAGTCATCCTCGCGTGCCAATAAATAATAGTCTAAGTTAAGCTCTTTGTTTTTACATTCTAAAGTCTCATCTAGTTCTAGTTTTTTTGAACAAACAAGTTCCATTCTTAATTCCCTCCTGTGTATTTTTTTACCTTCAATAACAACCTTATTATATTATAGGGTTGTACTTTTTATCTACTCAAAAGTTTTTTGGTATTTCGACCACTTTACATAAAATCACTCTTTAGTTGCAGTAACTTGTCGAAGTATGCAATATTATCAATTATTTACATTGAATTTATAGCTTTTAGGTGTTAAGATTTTATGTGTACTTATTGTCGTATTACGTAATATGTAGCGTAGCGTAACATATATAAATATACGTTGAAAAGGGGGGGTATTCCGTGACTAGTAATGAGAACAAGAAAACGACAAGAATTAATTTATTAAATTCTGCATTAAATAATATGGCAGATTTACCAAAAAAGATGATGAAATATGCAACTCCAGCTACTTTGTGCTTAATAGCACTGGGTACTGCTTTATATGTTGCTAATAAATTGAGTAATAATTACAGCAGTGTATTTGATTTTACAACGACCACATTAATTACAAATAGTTTTTTTGTGTTTGCAGAATTCACGATAGCATCATTAGTTATTGATATGTTAATTAAAAAACGTTCAAATTAAATTTTTGATATTAATTTATTATGCTGAAAAGCAAAAAAGAAAGGGCACACGCCCTTTCTTTTTTGCTTTTCTATTTTAAATAGTTTTAAGCCTTAACAGGTTTTGCTTTTGACTTTTTTTGGCTTTCTTTCCACATAACCCATAATGGTGTAGATATGAATATAGTAGAATAGCATCCACTAGTAAGACCAATAATAAGTGGGAAGCTGAACTCTCTAATTGATTCGATATCGTATATTTGAGAGAAAACAAAGATAGTAGTAACAGCAATTAAAACTGTAACAGTTGTATTAATAGATCTATTCAAGGTCTGAATTATACTTGTGTTAACTAGCTCAGGGAAGGAAACCTTCTTGAGCAGTCTACTATTTTCTCTGATACGGTCATAAATAATAACTGTATCATTCATTGAATAACCGAATATTGTAAGCAACGCAGCAATAAAGGTTTCATTTACTGGAATCTTGAATACCAAATAAACAGTTATCATTACCAGAATATCATGTGTTAAACCTACAACACCAAATACACCCGCTGAAAGACCTGACATTATCTTAAATCTCCACCAGATATACAATATAATAAGAACCGCTGAAATTAAAATTGCCTTAACTCCATTTTGACTTATTTCCTTACCAATAAAAGGCTCAACACTTTCCTCTGATACTAGTGAATTGTTAGCATCAAGCTTTAATTCTTCTATTACAGCTGTTTTAACTTTTGATAGCTCATCATTTGTAAGTGTATTTTCACTTCCTACGCTTATTTTGATTACATCAAAGGCAGCATTTGCACTATTAACATCATATGCAGTGGATTTTTGAGCTGATGCAGGTTTACCAACTGCCTTCTGAACCACTTCCTCAACCCTACTTGTTATTTCCTGAGTATTTGTTTCAGTAAATGTATCTTCATTTGCCTTCATTTCAATAACTGTTCCACCCTCAAACTGAATATCCTTTTGGAATCCGTTTACAAAGTATCCAATCAGTCCTGATATAAAAATTAATGCTGAGAGAATGAAAAAGTAATATCTTTTATTATATAAATTAATATTAGCCATTTGCTTTGCCTCCCTTCATCTTAATGCCGTACAGCCTAGGATGCTTTGCAATATTTAAATCTGCTACAGATTTGAGCATTGCTCTCGTTGCTGATACTGCAGTAACAAAGCTTAAAATAACTCCGATAATCAATGTCAATGCGAAACTTTTGATAGAGCCTGTACCAAATTGCCATAGAACTACACCAGCAATAAGAGTTGTAACATTTCCATCTAATACAGCGGTAAACGCTCTCTTAAATCCTACATCAATAGCTGCACGAAGAGTTTTTCCATTTCGGAGTTCTTCCTTAATTCTTTCAAATATAATTACGTTAGCATCAACACCCATACCAATAGTCAGGATGATACCGGCTATGCCAGGCAGAGTAACGGTAATTCCAAGCCAGGATAACGCCAAAAGCTCAAGAATTGTGTGAAGGAATAATGCAATACTTGCAATTAATCCAGGTAATTTATAATAGAAAATCATATATAAACAAATCAAAATAAATGCTACAACGAGTGCATTTATACTAACAGAAAGTGCATTTGAACCAAGAGTAGGACTAATGTTCTGGATCTGTCTTGCTTCAAGCTTGAAGGGTAAGGAACCCGATTTAATAAGTCCTGCCAAGTTCTTCGCCTCAGCTTGCTGAGCCTCTGATGGTGTACCACCCAGAGTAATTCTAGCAGTTGTAGTAGTAATCTGAGTTTGAACATTTGGTGCACTTATAAACTTATCATCCATAAATATAGCTATAGGCTGTCCAATAAGTCTTCCTGTTGCTTCAGAAAACTTCTTTGTACCTGCTGAAGTAAGCTCGAGTCCTACTTCATAGCCACCTTCTGGTGAAATCTCTGCAGTGGCATCTTTAACGTCTTCACCTTGAAGAATTATTTTTCCTGTTGGTAAATAGTCTCCATTTTCATCTACCTTAGTCGTATCTACTTCTTGGAAGGTCAGTAGTGCAGTGGCACCAATTTCCTCAATTGACTTCTGTGGGTCAAAAGTCTCACCTGCTTTAAAAGGAATCTGAACAAGAACAAACCCTTTTTCCTTGTCAATTGTTAGAACTCTATCATAAATCTGTTTATCATCTAATCTTTTTCCAATCTTTACTTTTGCCGCCTCTAAATCCTTTTCAGTAGGTTTACTTCCATCATCGGTAATGGCATATAATTTTGCATCTACGCCTCCCGAAATATCAATACCTGGACGAATATCATAAGCCCCTTTTATATCAAAGCCCAAAATAGACCCAAAGGCTGCTATCCAGGTTAAAATTCCGATTATAACTAGTATCGCGAAAAATTTAACCGCATTACTTCCTCTCATTTACTTAATTCCCCCTTGTTTTTTTATCCACTACGACATTATATATCTATGAAAAATACTAGTCAATAAATATACTTCATTATTAGCTAGAAATTTACATTTAAAGTAATCTGTTTTCGTTAATAACTAGTTCAAAATTCAGCTTTAAATACGTTGCTGCTCTTCTGCACATTGTCATTCTTGTGAGAAATATTTCAAAATAATCCATAACCGGACATATCTTTGTGTCAATATGAATCTGAAGAGTTGCACTCTTTTTCTTATTATCAACTGTAAGCATTGAACTATCCACAGCATAGTTAACTCGATCATGAATGTCGAAGGTGGAAAAATCTGTGTTTTGCACTCTTGACCTATGCACATCTGATTTATCAGCTAAAATAAGTGCAGCTGAAATCATACTGACAGCTGTACCAGAATTTTCATCATGATTACCTATAGCGAGCATAATCTCACAGGCCTCAGAATACCACATTCCCATTCTCAACAATAGCTCATATGCCATAATAGCGCCTGAATGTGCATGATCGGTACGATTTATTGCATTTCCAATATCATGTAAATATCCGGCTATCTCTGCTAGCTCTGCTTCTCTAGAACTAAATCCTAATTCATTGAGAATTTTACCAGCATTCCTAGAAACATGTGTCAAATGCCTTAAGGAATGTTCAGTATAGCCCATTTCTTTTAGCTGTCTGTCAGCTGTAGCAATTAGGTGTTTTACCTCTTCATTTTCTTTAACCTGTTTAGGAGTAATCATTTTTCCTCCAAAGCACTGCCAATTTGTATAATTTTTAATTCCTTCATTAAAACACTTTGGCTATTTATAATATTTCAAAAGATTAATATACTCTTTTGCATTACTTTTAATATCTGAAATCTCCTGCTCTGACAGAACCCTTTTAACCACTGCAGGACTACCTGCAATCAAACTTCCATCAGGAATTTTCATTCTTGAAGTCACAACACTACCTGCGGCAACCAGACAATTGTTACCAATCTCTGAATCATCCAACACAATTGCACCCATTCCAATAAGTGTATTATTACCAATATGGCAGCTATGCAATATAGCTCCGTGACCTATTGTAACATGAGAGCCAATTTTAACATCTGCACCCTTTTTGCAGTGCAGTATACAGCCTTCCTGAATATTGGTGTTATCACCAACAACTATACTATCTATATCTCCTCTTAAAACTGCATTGTACCAAATTGTTGAATTGGCACCTAATACCACATCTCCAATAACTGTACTATTTGGTGCAACAAAAGCAGTTTCATGAATTTTGGGTGTAATGTTGTTAAAATCTCTTATCACAATGTACTCCTTCTATTCCTGTGTTTTAATCCAGATTGCACACTCAACTCTTTTTTTCTCAAGTTCACAACCTATCGAATATGGAACGTTAATATTATTATTAAATTGATATGCATTAGCAGCACATCCACCACTGCAATAAAACTTTGCCCAACATTCTGAGCATTCCTTCTTTGAATAAATATTGGACTTCTGAAAGTTTTTCTGAAATTCAGTATTAAATACACCTTGATGAAGATTACCCATTTTAAAATTCTCATCACCAACAAACTGATGGCAGGGATATAAATCTCCTTCTGGTGTCACAGCCAAATATTCATGACCAGAGCCACAGCCCCCGAGTCTTTTTATCACACAAGGACCTTGTTGTAAATCAATCATAAAGTGAAAAAAATTAAAACCTTTATCATTCTTTTCCCGCTCTACATATTTCTTTGCAAGAAGCTCATACTCAGCAAAGAGCGTAGCTAGGTCTTGCTCACGAATCTCATAGCCTGAATCCTTCCCAGCAACAACTGGTTCAATGGATATCTGTTTGAAACCCTCATCTGCCAAATGTAAAACATCCTTGGAGAAATCAAGGTTTTCTCTTGTAAAGGTTCCTCTAACATAATAATTGTTTTGATCTCTAGAGTCTGCAAGATCTTTAATTTTAGGGAGAATACTGTCATATGTTCCAGAATCATCAACTCTAGGTCTCATTCTATCATTAGTCTCTTTACGTCCGTCTATACTAAGAACAACATTATGCATGTTCTTATTTATAAACTCTTTATTTTCCTCATTGAGTAGAATAGCATTAGTCGTAATTGTAAATCTGAAATTCTTATTAGTTTCTTTTTCTCTGATTCGAGCATACTCAACTATTTGCTTTACAACATCAAAATTCATGAGAGGCTCACCACCAAAAAAGTCAACCTCTAAATTACGTCTGTTTGCTGACCTTTCGATAAGAAAATCTATTGCTTTTTTGCCTGTTTCTAAATCCATCATTGTTCTATGACCACCAAAGCTTCCTGTAGAAGCAAAGCAGTACTTACATCGCAGATTGCAGTCATGACAAATATGAAGACAAAGAGCCTTAACTACAGGCTTTCTCTCCCAAGCTTCTAGTGCTTCTGAATATGCATCCTCACTAAAAAGCAATCCCTCAGCTTCCAATTGAGCAATCTCATCATAAGCATCCAAAACAGCTTGTCCATCATACTTTTGTGACAAAGCATCAATAATTTGCTCTTTAGTTTTTGTTTTGTACAAATCAATAACATCAAATGCAGCAGCATCAAACACATGAACTGCACCACTGCTAATGTCCATAACTATGTTTGTACCATGCATTGCATATTTGTGAATCATTAAACTATTGACCTCCAGCGTTTTAAACATTTAAAAAGTGAAAAGCGCTAAATTAGACACTTTTCACTGTTTAGTTATTGAGAAAATTGTAATATTACTTCTTTTCGCAGCTCTGATTTGCAACTGTGCAAGATGTCTTACAAGCTGATTGACATGAAGTTTGACATTCCCCACATCCACCTTTTGCAAGGCTATCTTTTAATGTTGCACTATTAATTGTCTTTATATGCTTCACAATAAAACACCTCCCATTTACGTGCATTGCACGAAGTTATATGTTATCAAAAAGACACTTTAGTGGCCTTTTGATATGCGAAGCTAACCATGCTGTACTAAATGTATGCTTCGCATTTTTCTCAGCCGATTATAGCATATTTGAATAACTTTGAAAAGGTATTTTTGAAACGCTTTTACCTAAAATTTATTCCAAAAATGCCACCCAAACAGCCTACAATTGCACCTATAATAAACGTTAGAAGCACCTGAACGTCTAACGCAAAATTCATGAAAACTAAACTGCTGGCTAAATATAATATAGCCACATAGAGTATACCTACAAAACAGCCATTCATCCAACCTTTATGTTTAACATTTTTAGTTGAATATGCTGATGCAACTAGCACACTTATAATAGTTGTAATAGTAACAGTTAAATAAGTATATTTTTCAGGAAAATCTGTATAAGTCAGAAACAAAGCAAACGCTAAAAAGCAAGGTAGAGTTATCAGAAAAGATAAAATCAATCCTTTAACGACTCTAAGTAGGTTTACATGTTCATCAAGTGACTTTTTTAATCCAGGTGTCTGTCCAGTCATAGTATACCTCCACAAAAAATAAATAGAATTCCTTCTATATATTTTATTTTTGAGGCTTGCTACTTAGAACAAATGGTAACTAAAAACTATATAATTTTGTATTAAGCTTCAACTGGCTTATCAACATCTTTTATAGCCCAACGTTTAACAAGTATCTTTGTCTTATCAATACTAGATTCAATAGTTATTTCATCGTCTTTGATATTAACAATTTTTCCACAAATACCACCAATAGTTGTAACACCCCAACCCACCTGCAAAGAATTAAGTAATTCTTTAGTTTTCTTTTCTTTCTTTTTTTGTGGACGAATAAGCATTAGATACATAAGACCAAACACTAAAACCATTGGTAAAACAAATTGAACAAGTAACTGCTGAGTCATATTGTAAAAACCTCCTGAAATTTATTTAACACAGTTATACTGTATTAATCATTAATTATTTTGTGTAACCATATTTAAGATAAAACTCATCTCTAAAACTACCCAATCTATCATCCATTATAGCCTGTCTAACTTGTTTCATCAAGTTAATTAAAAAATATAAATTGTGCCAGGTTGTCAATCTAAGTCCTAATAATTCACCACACTTGATTAAATGCCTGATATATGCTCTAGAATAGTTTCGGCATACATAGCAATCGCAATCTGGATCAAGCTTTGAGAAATCTCTTGCATACTTTGCATCACGAATAATCACTCTGCCATTAGCTGTTAGAACTGTTCCATTTCTGCCTATTCTAGTAGGAAGTACACAATCAAACATATCAATCCCTCTGATAGCACCTTCTATCAAGTAATCAGGAGTACCAACGCCCATGAGATACCTAGGCTTATCAGCTGGCATTAAAGGAGCTGTGTAATCGAGCACCTCATACATAAGGTGTGCAGGCTCACCAACACTAAGCCCCCCAATTGCATAGCCCGGAAAGTCTAAATCCTTTAGTTGATTAGCACTTTCTATTCTTAAATCCTTATACATTCCTCCTTGAATAATTCCAAACAAAGACTGCCTCTCAATATCTGTGTGCGCGTCCTTACAACGTTTAGCCCATCTGGTTGTTCTCTCCATTGACTTCTTTACATAATTATAATCAGCAGGGTATGGTGCACACTCATCAAATGCCATTATAATATCGGCACCTAAGTCGTTTTCAATTCCCATTACCGATTCAGGGGTAAAAATATGCTTTGACCCATCTATATGTGACCTAAAGGTAACACCCTCCTCAGTAATCTTTCTTAGTCCACTGAGACTGAATACCTGAAAACCACCACTATCTGTTAGTATGGGCCTGTCCCAATTCATAAAGCCATGTAAGCCACCTGCTTGCTTAACAATATCCTGGCCAGGTCTCAAATAGCAATGATACGTGTTGCTTAATATTATTTGCGCATTAAGTTCTTTTAATTCCTCAGAAGACATTCCTTTTACAGTTGCCAACGTTCCAACAGGCATAAAAATAGGAGTGTCAAAGGAGCCATGAGGAGTATGAACCCTCCCTAATCGTGCTCCTGTCTGTTTACAGGTTTTAATTAATTCATAAGTAACTGCTGCCATAAAAATTCCTTCCATAGGTTAAGTAATTTTGTGCGACTAGAGTCCAGAAAACTTCATCTGGACTAAGTCTACTTTATCTTCACGGAGCTACTAATCTCCTGCTCTTTGAGCACGAGCTAATTATCTCCAAGCTCGAAATAAGGGCGACTAGAGTCCAGAAAACCCCATCTGGACTAAGTCTACTTTATAAACATTGCATCTCCAAAACTGAAAAATCTATATTTCTCATTTACAGCCTCAGAATATGCATTTAAAACATTTTCTCTTCCTGCTAATGTGCTTACCAGCATTATAAGAGTAGATTCAGGTAAATGAAAATTTGTAATAAGCCTGTCCACAATCTTGAACTGATAGCCCGGGTATATAAAAATGTCAGTCCAACCATCACAGGGCTGAAGTTCTCCATTTCCATTTCTCCCTACAGTCTCTAAGACCCTGCAACTTGTTGTTCCAACAGCGACTATCTTATTGCCTTCTTTCTTGGTGGCATTTATAGTATCACACGAAGCCTGATCAATTGAATAATACTCTGAATGCATTTTATGCTTTGTAATATCATCTACTTTAACTGGTCTGAAGGTACCTAAACCAACATGCAGCATAACATATACAATTTTTACACCCTTATCCTTTAAAGCACTTAAAAGCTCCTGCGTAAAATGTAAGCCAGCTGTTGGTGCAGCCGCCGAGCCATTGTATTTTGCATATACTGTCTGATATCGCTCAGGGTCTTCCAGCTTCTCAGTTATATACGGCGGCAAGGGCATTATTCCTACCCTATCTAGTATCTCTTCGAATACACCTTCATATATAAACCTAACCAATCTATTTCCTTCTTCAAACACCTCTAATATTTCTGCCTTCAATTCTCCATTTCCAAAAACAAACCTTGCGCCAGGCTTTGCCTTTCTGCCTGGTTTTAAAATGACCTCCCAGTCATCCCCCGTTACTCGCTTTAAAAGCACAAACTCTATTTTTCCGCCACTACCCTCTTTTTCTCCAAGTAATCTGGCAGGAATAACCCTAGTATTATTTAAAACAAGGCAATCACCTTCATTAAAGTAGTCAACAACCTCTTTAAAAACCTTATGCTCTATTTGACCTGTCTCTTTATCAAGTACCATCAACCTTGACATGTCTCTTTTTTGTATAGGATGCTGAGCAATTAGCTCCTCTGGTAAATAGTAATCAAACTCGTGCAAATTCACGTTTTATAATCCTCCAAATATATCGCTTAAATGGTAATTTCTATATTATGAATAAAGCTGTAACTATACTATTTAGTATAAAATTATCATTAATTATCATACATTATAATTGCTTATATTACAAATAATTATTGCCATACATAATGTTTTTTTGTATAATTTATGCCATGTCTATGCTTTAAAATATATTAATAGTAAAAATTTAGATAAATGGATGGAGGATTCAAAATGAAGGTAGCAAAATTTGGTGGAACCTCATTGGCTAATGCCGAACAAATAAAAAAAGTTTGTGATATTGTTCTATCTGATAGTGAAAGAAGGGTTGTAGTTGTATCTGCACCTGGTAAAAGAGACAAAACAGATACAAAAGTTACTGATTTATTAATAGCTTGTGCCCAAAAGCATTTAGATACTGGAAATGCTGAAGCAGAGCTCAATGATGTAGTAAATAGATTTAAAGCTATCGCTGATGATTTAAAACTAGGCAACGAAATAATAGATGAGATTAAATCTGACTTAGAAAACAGATTAAAGCTAGATACAAGCCACAAGGGTATGTTCATGGATGCAATGAAAGCTGCTGGTGAGGATAACAGTGCTAAATTGGTTGCTGCCTACTTAACTAGCATAGGTAAAAAGGCTCAATATGTCTGTCCTAAACAGGCAGGCTTATTAATGAGCAGTGATTTTGGAAATGCTCAGGTTTTGCCGGAATCCTATGAAAATCTCAAAAAGCTCAATGATTATGATGGAATTATTATTTTCCCTGGCTTTTTCGGCTACACACTAGAAGGCAAGGTAGCAACCTTCCCTCGTGGAGGCTCAGATATTACCGGTTCTATATTAGCCGCTGCACTAAAGGTAGATTTATATGAAAACTTTACGGATGTTGACGCTGTATATGCTGCTCATCCTGGTTTAGTCCACAATCCCGTTGCAATTTCAGAGCTAACTTACAGAGAAATGAGAGAGCTTTCCTATGCGGGTTTTTCTGTTCTGCATGAAGATACCCTTATACCTGTGTTTATGGCTGGTGTTCCCGTATGTATAAAAAACACTAATAATCCAACTGCTCCAGGTACAAAAATTACAGTAAAAAGAGAATTTACACCAAACCACCATGTTGTTGGAATTGCTAGTGATTCTGGTTTCAGCTGTATTTATGTAAGTAAATTTATGATGAATAGAGAAATAGGCTTTGGCAGAAAGCTTCTTCAAATACTAGAACAGGAAGGAATATCTTATGAGCATACTCCTTCAGGAATTGATAATATTTCAATAATTCTCAAGCATAACCAATTAAAAGAAGGCGTTGAAAATAAAATTCTAAAACGCATTAAAGAAGAACTAAATTGCGATGATGTGTCAATAGATCATGATTTAGCACTTATAATTATCGTTGGAGAGGGCATGAAGAACACTGTTGGAACTGCTGCAAGAGCTACTTCAGCATTAGCAAAGTCTTCAATAAGCTTGGAAATGATTAATCAGGGTTCCTCCGAGGTAACTATGATGTTTGCTGTAAGACAAAGTGAAGCAGATAAGGCCGTTGTTGCTTTGTATAATGAGTTTTTTAAAAATAAATAATAATAAAGAGTTACCTTGTAATAAATTAGAAGTTAATAGCTGAAACAACCCATGCTGGCAAACCAACATGCTTATATTAAAAAATACGTCGACTCATCTATATGCCGGCGTATTTTTAATGTTTTAATAAAGACTCCCAGTTTGTAACTTACACTACTGCTTTAATTGGATTTTCGTCCCGGTATAGTAATGTGTTAATATTTCTTCAAAGGTGAAACCTGCGTTTGCCATACCCATAGCACCATCCTGACTCATCCCCACTGCATGACCCCAGCCCTTACCAGTAAATATAAATTCTGTAGGGGTTGTAGAAGCAGTAGTACTTGTACCATTTGCGCCTACTATTGTGACCTTTTGGTCAGGATTAGAATAAGTAGTTTGCCCATTTGCCGTTATTACCTTTACCTGACTTAATTGTGTACTAATTTTTTGATTATTTACAGAAATATCTATATCGGCATTTGTCTTAATTGTGTACCACTGGCTAGGTAAGCCTAGAAATGTTCTGCACCTATCCTTAGTAATAACAACCCCCTCTGGCTTTAAGGTTCCCTTAACGATTATTTCAATAGGTCTTCCTGCTTCTGAATACTTAGTTATTTCAATGCCAGTAACTGTTCCAAGATTATAGCTCTTCAGCTTCTGATTAATCTCATCTATAGTGTAGGTATTAGTCCAATTGTAATTAGCATATTTACCAGATTCATATTTATCCTCAACGCTTTGTAAATAAGGGAATTCAGTTCCCCATACATTCACAGCTGCTTCCGTTTTACCTCCACTTGAAGAGAAATAAAGGGTTTCAGCTAATGCACCGTTATAGGTAAGCACCATGTCTTTTGTTTCATCTATTACCTCGTTAGTAATTGGACTCTCTGATGCAAAACCTCTATACACATGACAATCAGTTGTTGAACAGAGGTTAAAGCCCAGCTTTATATGCTTATTAATTGATTTGTATGAATATGTTCTCGCTGCTATTGTCTGTGCCTTTAATGCCTCAGCATGGGAATAAGCTGGCATTTCATTTGGTACTACGCCATATAAATATTCCTCTAGTGGTAAAACATTGATTATTGTCATGTCACTGTCTGTTTGACGCAAAAACTCTACTTGACCTCTATATGAGTTTAGATTTGTATTACCAATTTTAATTGGATTTGGATTTTCAGTAGATAATGATTTTCCTCTTAGAAGATTTTTTGCAGATGCATACATAAACTTAACTTGACCAGAGCTGTCTACACCATAAATTCTTGTGTCCACCTGTTCAATTACAGTATATGTATTTTCACCAAGCTTTGCCTTTACATCTGATAATCCCTTTTCAGCAGCAGCCTTGTTAATATAGAAACCTGTCCATATATTCCAACCTGAATCAGTGTATACAGGATATGCAGCTATCCCTTTTTTTATGTAGTTTTGAACTATCGGCAATGCATCTTTATATGTACTATAGGTTTTTTGAATCTGAATATGAAATGGACCAATTGTGGGATTACCATTTGAAGCAACAGGTGTATACTTCAAGCCACTATTTGTAAAATAGCTGTCTTTTCTGATAGTTATTACTTCCCCCGCTGCCGAGTCATAAACAGGGTAATATTTATTGGCTACCGAATCATATGCATTAAAGGATACTCCCTTATCGCCGCTTATATCAATCTGGCTTTGTGCCGTTGATTTATAAAACAAACCAATTTTTACAGTTGGATTTGATGCTGCATATGTATTTGAATTACTAACTACATTAAACATTAAAAAAACCAAAACACTGCTTAAAAACAAGCAAATTTTCTTCATTTGTACAAACTCCTTCTATTTTTTACTTCAAATATTTATTTTCGACAAGTTTCCTATTACCACCTGCTTAATATGTAAAATGTAACATTATTGAAACATCATGAATATAATAATACATAGCTGCAAATAAGTATTTGACACTTTATATCTTTAATGATATTATTAAAAAAAATGAATAAATTTAGATAGAGGTTGCGTTTTTTAAAAGTAGGAGCAATGAAGATTTTTGGGGTCTTGCGATTTGTTTTTGAAAGGAAAAAACGCCGAAGGCAGTTACTTACCCATTGATTCTGTTCTGCCTGGTTGCAAAGTTAATAGCTTTGTGACTGTCATCATATTGCATGATGGAGAGCTATTTGTTTATTATAATTTTATTAATTATAATTTGTTAAACAGACGTTGGCCCATTAAGCTAACGTTTTTTTATTTATTAACATATGCAATGTTGGCTTGCCAACTTGCGTTGTTTTATTAAAGAAAGGGTGTATATATATGAGAAAACCAATTTTTACAGGTTCAGGTGTTGCTATTGTTACCCCATTTACCAATGAAGGGACTGACTACACAAAGCTTTCAGAGTTAATTGAATATCAAATAAAAGAAGGTACTGATGCTATAATTATTTGTGGTACGACTGGTGAGGCATCTACCATGTATGACGAAGAGCACAAAGCTGCAATAAAGCACACCGTCGAGAAGGTTAATGGCAGATTACCAGTTATAGCAGGTACAGGCAGCAATTATACTGCCCATGCAATAGAGCTTAGCAAATATGCGCAAGAAGTTGGCGCAGATGCTATTTTAACTGTTACGCCATACTATAATAAAACTACACAAAAGGGATTGTATGAGCATTTCAAGATTATTGCAAACAGTATAAATATTCCTGCGATACTTTACAATGTTCCATCAAGGACTAACTTGAATATTGCACCAGAAACTGTTAAGGCATTATCTCAGATAGATAATATAGTTGCAATAAAAGAATGTAATTTATCTCAGGTTGGTGATATTGTAAATCTATGCGGAGACGATATTACTATCTACTCTGGAGAAGATGGTGCAATTGTTCCTTTTCTCTCTATGGGTGCAAAGGGTGTAATCTCTGTTATGGCTAATATTATTCCAAAGGATACTCACGATATAGTAGCTAAGTTTTTAGCTGGCGATATTGATGGCAGCAGAAAATTACAATTGAAAACCTTAGATTTAATTAAGGCCTTATTCTGTGAGGTTAGTCCTATTCCTATAAAAGCAGCAATGAACATTCTAGGAATGAATGTGGGCTCTTGCAGACTTCCTTTAGTTGATATGTCAGATAAAAATTTAGAGGTTCTTAAGAATGAACTCAAAAAGTACGGTTTAATATCCTAGTAAAAACATAGAATTTATACGCATTTAAACATTTATTAAATGTATCAGTTTTATTACTTATAATCAAATTAAGGATGTGAATTGCAAATGATTAATATATTATTAAGTGGATGCAACGGAAAAATGGGGCAGGTAATTACCAGGCTTTCTGAAAATTTCAGTGAATTAAGGATAGCTGCTGGGTTTGATTTAAATAATAATATTAATAACCCCTACCCTGTTTTTACTTCTCTAGATGAATGCAATGTAAAGATTGATGTAATTATTGATTTTTCAAACCCAAAAGCATTTAATGGCTTAGTTGAATATGCACAGGAAAAGCGTATACCTATCGTTATGGCTACAACTGGTCTTTCTACAGAGCAAACTACCCTACTAAAGAATGATGTATCAAAAAGAATTCCAGTATTTTTCTCAGCAAACATGTCACTTGGTGTTAACCTTCTGATAGACCTTGTAAAAAAAGCAGCAAAAGTATTGGAAGGGCAATTTGATATTGAAATTGTTGAGAAACATCACAATCAGAAAGTAGATGCTCCAAGTGGTACTGCTCTTGCAATTGCAGATGCTATTAATGATTCACTTGATGAGAAATGCGAGTACATGTATGACAGACACTCCAGAAGAAAAAAGCGTGGCAAGCAGGAAATCGGCATACATGCTGTGCGTGGTGGCACAATTGTAGGTGATCACTCTGTTATTTTTGCAGGCAATGATGAGATTATAGAAATAAACCACATAGCAATGTCAAAAGAAATATTTGCTGTTGGAGCTCTAAAGGCATCTATATTTCTATCTTCTAAGCAGCCTGGCCTGTATTCAATGACAGAACTTATTGAAGCCAGCAACTAATTCGGTGCAAATTTGTTGAATTTTGAATAATATAGCTTGAGGAGGTATTTCTTATGTCAAATAATCCTGTTACAAGTATTAGTACTGTATACAATGTAGCACTCGTGACCGTAGACAATCTTCCAAATGACATGGCTCTTATTTCAAGCATTTTCAGTAAAATTGCGAATGAAAAAATTAATATTGATATGATTAGTCAGGCTCCTCCCTATAAAGGGAAAATTAATATTTCCTTCAGCCTTCCATCAGAAGATATTGTTAGGGTTATTAGCCTGCTAAATTCATTTAAGCATAAGGTACCAAACCTAAGAATAGAGATTGACTCAGATAATACCAAGATTACTGTCTTTGGAGAAGCCATGAAGAACATTCCTGGTGTAGCGGCACGGCTATTTACACTTTTAGCTGTAAATGAAATTGAGGTAAAGCTTGTTACTACTTCTGAGGTCGAAATATCTTATTTGATTTATGAAAAAGATATTGATAAGGCAATTTATGCTATTAAGCAGGAATTTAGTATATAACTTAAATTAGTTAGTAATAGCTAAAAAACTACTCAAGTAAAATGAATATGCAGTGTGCTCCAGCTTCGCTGGACGCACTATTATAAAAAAGGTACTGTCTCATTATGAACTGACTCCCATGAGATAGTACCTTTCTATAGTTTTACTTATCTAAACCATCATTATCTGGCAATGATTTAATTTCTGAAGTTTTATTTATCTAAATCATCATTATCTGGCAATGCTTTAATTTCTGAGTCACTGTCTGTTTCATTAACTACTTCAGAATCTACTACCTTCTTATAAAAGCCTTCAGTATCATTGTCAGCTTGGTTTTCTTCTTCAGCTTCATTAGATATATTTGGGTCTACAACATATTTGTTTATAAGAGGATTAGCATAGAAGTTATTCATTAGTCCTATAAAACTCGGGAGTATAAACACATAAAGAACGGCGCCAATTAAAGGGATATAAAATGCCACAAATATGACAACTAAATTTAAAATAAGCATTAGTACGTTAGGGATAAATTTAATTAGTGAGAAAATCAAAGCATTCTTATATATACTTTTTACATTAAGTTTAACAGTAACTAGCATAGGATAGATATAGAAATGCATTATAATAAACATCACGATCGAAAGAACAGTAAATGCTGTTGCTGCAACCGACAATAAACCTGTCATAGTAGTGTATACGTTTAATGCAAAACCTAATATAAACATCACAAAAATATCTATAACAGTAATTATAATACCTTGTTTAAAATTCTTTAAAATATTCTCTTTAAAATCACTCCAAATAAAAGCATGCTCTTCCCTTGAATAGTTTCTTAAAATATAGGTAAATCCTGCTTGAACCGGTCCTATCGTAATTAATGGAATTAAAGTTAAAAATGCAGCAAAAACCAATCTTATAACAAAATCTCCTGTACCATTGTCTATAACTATTTTTTGCATAAAAAATGATGATATATAAAGTGCTATAAATAATGCAAGAGCATTAAATACTACATACATCATATTTACTTTAATTAAATTCCAAAACTTACGTTTTAGCACCTCAAAAAAAACAAAAAAACTTGGTTTCTTAGGAGCATCTTTTTCGACTCCTGGACCTGGCTTAGTATATCTTGAACTTAGAAAACCCACGCTCAACTCTCCTTTAATCTGTAGTTATCATTAGTATTGTATCAATCAAATTTGCTTACTACAACATATTTTTGTTAAAATCCAATAATTATTTACAAACTATTAGCATAGTTTTTATCTAGTTTATATATATTTCCATTTCAATATATTTTTGTCATTTGGGCTTTTACGTTAATTTATTCTATTTATTCTAATTATTCTATTTAAGTCCTATTATCATATTAACTTGGTTGAATTTTAAGGGGTAATTTTGGAGGTTCAATTTTCGACAATTACTTTTCAATTACTTTTTCATTTAAGGTTTCATTTAAGGACAATTATTTTTTTAAAATTAACAGTTGACAACCCATAGCCATTGCGAGTATAATCATATTTGCTGATGCAAAAGCAGCAGCTGAACTAATTAGATGCGGTCGTGGCGGAACTGGCAGACGCGTACGTTTGAGGGGCGTATGGGAGACCGTGTGGGTTCAAGTCCCACCGTCCGCACCAAAAAAAAATAATTGGCAGAAGTGTCGATTATTTTTTTTTGTCTTTTTACTGATTTAGGAATATAAAAAAATATTTAGGAGGATTTACTAATGAATGAAAAACCACATGAAATCAAAACTATTTTTGCAGACCCCTCCGCTCTCGGCCTTTTTGGCCTAGCCATGGTAACACTGGTCGCCTCTTCACAAAAGCTTGGATGGACAGAAGGTTTATCGATGATAATTCCTTGGGCACTATTTTTAGGAGGCTTTGCACAATTGTTTGCTTGCATTGGTGATGCCAAACGCAACAACGTCTTCGGTGCCACCGCCTTTGGTGGATTTGCATTTTTCTGGTTTGGTGTTGCTTTTTCTTGGCTTATCAAGCTTGGCTTTTTTGGTGAACAGCTTGTTGCAAACGCAGACAGCAATCAGCTCGGCTTTGCTTTTATTGGCTATTTGCTTTTCGCTTTATTTATGACCGTTTTAGCAACCGAAACCAACAAAGTTCTGTTTTTTATATTTGTTATGATTGATTTTCTATTTATAGGTCTGTCTTTGAGTACATTTGGAATAATGGAGGAATTTACCCATAAGCTTGCCGCTTGGTCGGAGCTTCTGATAGCTTTGTTGTCTTTCTATGGGTCAGCTGCTGCTGTTTTCAACGGTCATCTTGGTAAAGTTTTTTTACCTACTGGCAAACCTTTTGGAATCCTTCGCAAATAAACATAACTTACAATAGTGGCATATTGAGACCGTATGGGTATGGGTTCAAGTCCCATCGGTCGCACCAAAAAAACTACTGGATTTAATTCAGTAGTTTTTCTATGCTCTCCCTTATCAATCTTATGTTATATTTGTTCAAGGGTTATAATAATGTGAATAACATTTGATTATGTTCGTTTGTTATGATGAGAATATTTGATTTAGTAATAGTTTAACAACCTCAAATGAATTTATTGAAGCCAAATCACAGTTTATAGCAAAGTTATTTTCTCCACTTTTTTCTTCTGTATCTGATATAGAACGAACAGCAATAAATGGGATTGAATTCACATAGCAAACATGAGCTATCGCTGCTGTCTCCATGTCAACGCATAATGGCGTAAATTTCTTATTTATTTCGGCTCTATCTTTTTGGTCAATAAATGCTTCTCCTGTGACTATTCTACCAAAAAAAACTGATTGTGGTAATTTGGAATTTTTCAACATATTCTCGCTTAATGAAATTAGATTTCTATCCGCATGAAAATATATGTCAGGCATCCACGGGTGATATTCCGTTAATATATTATCAGCTAAATCATGATACGCAATTTCTGTTGAAATAACAGTATCACCAATTTCTAATCGATTATCTAATCCCCCTGCTGTTCCAGAAACAATTATCAAGTCAACATTATATTTATCAACTAAGATCTGAGTTGCAACAGCAGCATTAACTTTACACACTCCACAAAATAACGTGATTACATCAATATTGTCTATAGTTCCCTCATAAAAAGTAATTCGTGCATATTTTGTAGTAACTTTCTTTTCTAAAACATCCAAAAATGGTTGCAATTCTTTTTCTACTGCACAAATAATACCAATTTTTTTCAAATGTATCCCCCCCATAAATTACCTTTACTTCGTTAAATAAACTGCTCTGTCTCAAAATTCACTTCATCGATTATATACTTGGAATTAATTGGAGTCAACAGTAATAATATTTAGCAGTTACTATTATCATGAATGCTTAACCCACTATCTCCAGCCCCTCAGTTATCCCAATATTAAATAAGGAGTATTTCAGACCACCTCAATATCCAGCTTAGGTCTATTATACTCCCCTAGTTCATCGGTTTCCTTTATTATGATTTTATCTATTAACAATGAAATGTTTGTGTTTGTAAGAGATTTTTTCTGAATTAGTACCTGAGCATACTTATGAATTTTCTGGTTCTTTGCTCTGACCTTTTCCTCCACCCTTTTATCGAACAATTCCTGAACCATATAAAAATCTTCTTCATTGATTATGGCTGGCATAAAATTCTCATGTATAAATTGTTCATCCTCTGGAACTTTTACTTTTTTGCCTTTCATTTTATGTACGGAAGGTGTCTCGTAAATCATTCCTTTTTTCTTTGAGCAAGTAGAAGTTAAGAGAATTGAGTCACAGCATGACCCTGAAAATTCTAATTCTGGTAGAGTGATGAAAAAATGCGATTTGATATATGAAGGTACATTGAGAAAAGCAGATTGGAGCAATAAAGGCATTGTAGATGCGTGTATGTATGGTATCCTTGCATCTGATTATTTTAAAGAATAATATATAGACACTATCCAATTCGTGAGTTAATGCGGAAGTTTTGTTACACTTTTGTTACACTTGTAGTTGACATGCTGAAAAGCCCCTTTCTATCGTATTTTTTAAAGAACAAATTGTTCAAGTCCCACTGTCCATACAAATAAAATAGCAAACGATATGAGAGTATCGGTTGCTGTTTTGTGTTTCTTCTCATGGGACTTGAACCTAAGCACCGTCCCACCGTCCACACCAAAAGAAAAACTACCGGATTTTGTTCAGTAGTTTTTTCTATCCTAAATTCCCTTCGAAAATATCACATACAGACTGCATACTCTCAAATAACCTCTTTATACTGTTTCTGGGCAAAATTGTCGGTTTTCGCCATATTCTTTTCTTATAGTATTATACCTTTCAGCAAATTTCACTACCATTTCATTGAGTTGTCCCTTTATTATAATAAACTGTCTAATTCTATCTAAGAACAGCTTTTCATTTTTAGAGTCTTTAGCATTTTAAGATCAGCATTTTAACCACCATACAGGCTTTTTTGATTATTGGATTTTATCTGTACACATGATATAATTACAAAATTGGCTTTCACCTTTTGAATAATATGACATGACGTTGTCAAGTTAATTATGTTATTCTTTCTAATAAAAAACTTTGGAGGATTGACAATGTCAACAAGCATTTTCAATGAAAAAGCAATTTTACCTGATAACACAGCTTTAGCGAATATTCTTAGAAGTACACATACATTGTGGAATCATCTTTTTGAGTTTGTAAAAGTGAATAGCGATGCTTTAGGTGAATGGAAATTTTATAGTAAAAAATCGGGATGGTCTTATGTGGTAAAAAGCGGTAAACGAACTCTGTTTTACATGATTCCGCAGGATGGCTATTTTAAGCTCACCTTTGTTTTTGGAGAAAAGGCAATCGAAAAAGCAAAAGAATCAGATATACCGGAACACATAATCTGCTGTATTGAAGAAGCCACAACATATGTTGAGGGACGTTCATTCATGGTTGACGTAAAGAATGATGCAGATATCGAAACAGTTAAGCAACTGCTTTTAATAAAAGAAGGTAACTAATTCTCAATCACGTTATCGTAAGAGAATACGACTGGCGTAATGGGATAATGTGAATAGCATATTATATGAATTTATACAAATAACACACAAGGAGTACTTACATATGTCTTCTATATTAAAATTTTGGCCTTTTTTACTTTTAGTTATATCAAATATTTTTATGACCTTTGCCTGGTACGGTAATTTGAAATTTAAAACCAGTACTGTTTCCCTACCGATTATTATTCTTATCAGCTGGGGCATTGCCTTCTTTGAGTACTGTTTTATGATTCCGGCAAACAGACTAGCCTCAAAGAATTTTGATACTGCACAGCTTAAAATAATTCAGGAAGCTATAACCCTTGTTGTTTTCGGATTCTTCTCAGTACTATACTTAAAGGAGAGCTTTAAGCTCAATTACCTGCTTTCATTTGTTTGTATAATTGGTGCAGTGTTTTTTGCATTTAAGAAGTTTTAGTGTTTATTTAGCATTTTATGTACACTCCTATACTATTCGGTGAATAAGTAGTATAGGAGTTTGCTTTGAGCTATAAATCTATAATTAATCATGGGTAAGCATTGTTGGTTAAATCCGTTATATCATGATGCCACATTCTAAATTGAATTTGAAGTTCTGAGATAATATTATAGGTCTCTTGAGGATTTTTAGTAATATCTTCCGTGGTTAATCCTTTTTCATCGATTAGATCTAAATCATCTACATACATTTTTTCTTCTTCAAATCTGGGATTATTGAAAAGATTATTATTGAAATTCGCTATTCTCATTTTTGACTTTTCTGTTTCCAATAGTGACATTTGTGGGATTAATACATCATAATCTTTTTTCTGAAATGTTATCGTCTTCAATAAAAAATCAGTATAAGAAGATTTTTTGTCTGAATCAATTTTCATTTCAAATCCAAAAATTTTACATAAACGCTCCATTTGAAAAGTCGCATAGTTTATTTCCGTTTTATACGATTTATACAATTTATTGTTAGTAATAATACCTGTTAACATTAAAACAACGATAATGCTTAGAGTAATAATTAATTTTTTCTTCTTCAAGTAATCACCTTCTAATTTATGGTTTATAAGGAGTGTCTGTAAGTTCATCAAGTGAATGTCCATCGCTCACTAGTCTTGCTGTCTCTTTGATGATTAAGATATATGAGGTAAAGCCTCACTGAAATCACCAAAATATCATATCATCGTAATACAAAAAATACAAGAAAAAATTGGTTCTAATAGGAATAATATCAATAACGACAAAGCATTGGTTTTAGTTTTAATTATCTTTTTTAAACAGACTTGAATCAAGCATATTCTTGATGTAAAATATTTAAATATGAATTATATTTTAACTATATTACCATATTTTAATACTGATGGATAAGGGGAATAAATATGACTGAAAATAGTAGCCAAAACAACTTATTTGATAACTTAAAAGATTTAGGCTTTGATAATCTTGAAGATATTTCATTATATATTAATAAGGAAAATACTACCCAAAACAAATTTAAATTAGCAAACCCAACCAGTCCTGCTGATTTTGTTTATGAGAGAAAAGCAGTATGTCCCGTTTGTAATAAAGATATCCGTATAAAAGCTGTGAAAACCTCAGGAATTCGTGTTGTCTCTCGAGAAACTGATTTTATGACAATATATAATGATCCAAATCCTCTGTTTTATGATGCATGGATGTGTACCTGCTGTGGTTATACTGCCTTATCAAGTAAATTTAATTTAATCACCGATAAGCAAATTAAATTAATAAAGGAAAAAATATCTTCAAAGTGGAGCCTTAAGAAAAGCTATCCGACTGTTTTTACAGTAGATAATGCAATTGAAATGCATCAAATGGCATTATTAAATGCAGTTACAATCCAGGCAAAAGACAGCGACAAAGCTATGATATGTCTCAAGTTAAGCTGGCTTTATAGAATTAAAAATGATGAGCAGAATGAGAAAAAATTTCAGCATCACGCTCAATTGGGTTTCATGAAAGCACTGGAGCATGAGAGGTTTCCTATTTATGGTCTTGATGAGACGAGCCTAGAATACCTAATTGGCGAAATATACAGAAGACTAGGTGATAATTCCAATGCTCTTCTCTGGTTTAGCAAAGTGTTGAGTAGTAGGGAGGCTAAATCAAGAATAAAAGATATGGCTAGAAATCAAAAGGAAACTATACGTAATCTGCAAAAATAGGTTAGAATATTTTATGCTCTGAACGAAAAAAGCAATCGATATAAAAATGTCGGTTGCTTTCTCAATTCATATGTTGTTTTCAGAAACGTCCGTCTGTGAGCCATTATTAAGGTCATTAGAGTTAAAATCATATTTTACTAGGGTATTTACTAAATAAATTTAAAATGTCCTTTCCCTTATTAAACTACCACCTTTCCCCTGTTCATCTGCGTAACTGCATAAAGCAAATATTTCTATATGGGAGGCATTATTTGGATTTATATCATTAATGGAAATTTTATAAATAGAGTTTTTACCACCATAGTTTGATTCTATTTGTATAATTGGGTTTTGTGAAGTTGAATCTTCAGCATATTTAGCTTTCATTCCCCAAAAAATATTTGCATTAGGGGTCTTTCTTAAATTGTAGTATCAAATCCTCTGCTGTTTTGAGAAACATCAGCTAGCCATTTATTAAGGTCATTAGAGTTAAATCCGTATTTTACGTTTTTATCTATTAGTCTACCGTTTTGAAAATCAATGCTAAAGCTTATATCATTAATCCTATCGATGCCATAGGATAATGCAGAAATCACTTTTTTTACCATTAGTTTTTTAAGATAATTAGACTCGTTTGTTGCACTATTCTTAAAAGAAGCAACTATGGCAGAAAACTTCTCATTGCCTCCAATAATTTTACCGTCTACCAGTTTTAAGTCCTCAAGGCTCTGACCCGTTTGCTCTTTCAAAAGCTTAGAAGCTTCCCATTTATCATATTCCTGATGACTTATTAGTCCATTAAAACTATTTACTGCCACAATACTATTAATCAATTTGTTACCAATAACATTTTCGTTGCTGTTTAAGACTTGCTCGATTTGCTTATTCCTTTCTTCATTAGCTGCTCCTGTGACTTTTATAGCTTGGTTTTCATCAATAGCAAAATTTAACTTTTCATTAGCTGATAGTTTGATACCATTTTTATCAAGCACATCATTAATTTCTTGATTCAGCTGCTTGCGATTATACTCATAAAATTTAGCCAACAACTCATATCCATTATGTATTTCACCAAATCTTTCAGAATGAAACGTTATTGGAGTGCCATCAGATACCTTGTAATCGTTATAACCAAGCTGATGAGCTAACTTTGTATAGGTATCTGTTGTGATAAATCTTTTCTTAGAATCAATAGTAGCTTTATTCTTGTTAATTAGTATTGATACAGATTTATTTGATACTATACTTTGACAATATTTATTATTGATATTATTTGAAATATAACTCATTGTAGACCACTCCTTTCAATTTTATTAAGATATTCATTATTATTATCGTACAATGTTTACTATTACTTAATAATTTGTATATTATTGTTAATGCTTTACTTATAACAAAACAACTTTTTCAAATTGTAGAATAGAAATAGTGAACACCTATATGACCTATTTCTATTTAAATTTTAACACTTTAATTTATTACCAAAGCCAAGTATAATGAAAAAAACAAATTTATAATTTTTTGTAACGAAAACTAAAATGAACGTACTAATAAGCATATTGATATATAAAAGTCGTAAAGAGGTAAACATTGAAGAAAATAGATATTATTTATGAGGAACATTTTAATATGATATATCGTTATTTGATAAGTCTCACCAATGGGAATGATGAGCTTGCAGAAGAATTGACACAGGAAACCTTTTATCAGGCGGTAAAAAGCCATCACAAATTTAAAGGCGAATGTAAGGTATCAACTTGGTTATGTCAAATTGCAAAGCATTCCTGGTTTCACTATCTTGAAAAAAAGAAGATACGTCAAGAAATTTCTATAGATGAAATTACAAATTATAAAATACCACAAAAGAGTCTAGAGGAAACATATATGGCAAATCAAGCATTGAGTGACTTATATGCAGAAATTGATAAATTAGATGAGAGTACTAAAGGGGTTATACTACATAGAATCAAAGGAAACTTAAGTTTTAGAGAAATTGGAGATGTCTTTGGCAAGTCAGAAAACTGGGCAAGGGTAACGTTTTTTAGAGGAAAACAAAAAATTGGAAAGGGGCTGAATGTGTATGGACGATAAAGCTATTTGTGGAATAATTGAAGATGTTCTGCCTCTGTATATGGATAGTTTAACAAGTGAAGCTACAACTGCTTTTGTACAGAAGCATTTGCAAGGCTGTACTAATTGTCAGGAAACCTTCCAACATATGAAAGAACCAATTTTAAGTACTCCACTGAAAACCAAAACAATTCGGTATAAAAAGAAGTATTATCTGGTGCTTATGCTGGATATTATATCAATACTTATAATTCTAGGATTCATAGGTGGTATTACATATTATTTCTTTGGAAATTGGTAGAGGAGGTAACTTTAAATGGATAGAAAGATTGTTTGTGCACTTTCAAACGATTTACTTTTGTCATATATTGAACAACTAACAAATGAAGAGTCAAATCGAATGATTGAAGAGCATTTAAATGAATGTAAGAAATGTAAAACTAAATATGAAGAATTAATACAACCAGCTGATAAAAGTGAACAGAATATAAAAGAAATACAGTTTCTGGCTAAATACCGTTATCAATTGTGGGGATTTATTATTGGTTGTGTTTTGACAATATTAGTAACTTTATTAGTTATAGCAGTAGCTTTGATTGGAAACAAGATCGTGTGACAAAGTAAAATGTCATAGATTAATACGAGGAGAGATAATAATGACAAAAGCATTTTTGCATAATCGAAAATTCATTCATGGTATTGCTGTTGGTGTGATTGTAACTGCATTTCTTATAGTTGTGGGGGTTGTGTGGTATCTAATTAAGGGTATAATAGGCCCGCCAGCAATAATCACAGAAAATATTGAGGATTATAACACTATTTTTACTAATAATGTATATAGTGAGCTTATGGTATTTCCAGATAAAATTCCTGCTTCAGCAACTGAAACTGAATTTTATTATTATTGGAAAGATACGTTTCTTGACCCAACAAGTCAGATTTATGTGTCGTGTAAGTACAACAAAGAGGATTTTGAAGCTGAAAAGAAAAGGATTAGTAATATAAAGATAACAACGGAATTAAATATGGTGAAAATTAGAGAAGACAACGGAAAGTATTTTAAACACCCTACTTATATTGCTATTTTAAACAATAATTGTTGCTTTGAATATGCTATTGTTATAGAAGAGGAATCAAGAATTGTATATGTCTTTACAATGTTTGTTAGAAATAGCGAAATAAAGTTCCCTAAAGAATACCTTCCAGATATGAACCGGCAAAATTATAGAGAAGATCAATTTTATTTATATGCTATATCCACTGATTCGATTGAAGCACATATAAATTATAGCTAAAGTAAATTGTGCCTTAAAAGTACATGCATTTTATTAAAAACTTTATCAGCATCGCTTATTGTCAAGCTTAAATATATTATAAAAAGGTATGGACAAACTTTCGGCCTCCATACCTTCCTTGCTTGCTTTCTTTCCATTTTACAATTTCTTTTTCAATATCCCATTGCTCGCTTAACAATAAGCATTTTTTCTTCTCCTATCAACTTGCTTAATAACTGAAAAGCTACATATGGCGCTGTTGCAGGACAATAAGAAGTAATAATATTATCGTCCACAACTACAGGTTCATTTACCACAAGCACACCAAATTCTTTCAACTGTTTTTGACGATATGCATCTTTCAAGTGATATGTTGTTGCTTTTCTGCATTTTAAAACACCACTTTTTCCTACAGGCAAAGCCCCAACGCAAACCGTTGCAATAACTTTTTTATGCTTATTGAATTGTCTGATAAGTTCTAGAAATTTTTCATCAAATGCTTCTTCATAAAATCCAAATTCCTCGAATCCACCTGGAATAGCTAATGCCTCATATTCATCCACATTTATCTCTTCAATCGTTTTATCCATAATAATAGGCACATTAAATGTACTCAAAACTTGTTTATTAAAGCCACAGGTATCTACTTCAACATCAAAACCATAATCGTTTCTCGCCCAACCTAATATGTCTACAAACACACTAAACTCCATAGTTTCAAAACCCTTAGCACAAAACAGTAGTGTTTTCACCTCTCAAAAACCTCCCACATTAATTACTATCTTTAAAAAAATTAATATGCCTTGCTTTTCATATCTTTATTTATAGCAACCATTTGTATAATTATACTTTCTTTGGATTGTGCTTGCAGATATTTTAAACAAATTCTAATAGTGGAGTTAATCCTTATCTAAACCTTCAATTTTAAGGAGGTTAGAGGTTGTACCTTCAACTCCGTATCCTAGATCATGTATAAAGTATAAAACGGTACCATCATCTGATTTCTTTGACAATGTAGGTGTTATAGAATTAATACCCTCTATCAAAAACTACAAAAACTTTATAACAATTCGCCCCATATTTTTTGTTCTTTTTCTCCAATAAAATACTCAATGTTTTTAATATGTTTATATTCCTCATCTACTAATTCAGATATAGCTTTGTAACTTACAGAGTCTTCATCTCCAGTGGTTCTAATTAAAATTCCTCTTATGCTTAGTAATAATGCCAGATTACTCTTTTCAAATTCTAGACAAAATTCAAGAAGGCTTTTAGAACTTGGCAAATCAGATATTTTATTTAGCTTAGAAAATTGGTAAATGAGAGTTGATGCCTTATCATAAATATGTAAATCCACTTCAATATTGGGTTCACTTTCCATTTTATTTTTGATTTGTTTATATGTTTCTATATGTTTTTCTTCTTCAATGGCAAATACCCTTGCAATTGTTTTTATTTTCTCTGGAACATTATTCATTTTAATAATTTCCATATACATCTTGTATCCAGCATGTTCTATAGAAATAAATTTGTCTAATAAATCAACTATAGTATATGGCATATTTATAATCCCCCTAATCCTAGCAAATTCTCAATCATTATTTTAGAATTTACATAATATATTAACATTGTACACCAAAACTACATATTCCACTATAATCTTTCTTATATATTCTTATTACTTTATTATATTATGTTATCTTCCATTCATGTAGTAAGAAGGATTGTTATACATCTATTGATTGAGCTTTTTAAACCCATCTTGTTTTAAAATATGGTTAAGAAGTGCTTCACATCCTTCATAAATATGAGAGTATGTTTGATCAAAGTCTCCTGTATACCACGGATCAGCAATATCCCTTGGATTACCAGTGAACTCCAAAAGTCTAGAAACTATTTTCTTAGAATCATGCCCGATAATCCTATTAATATTTGTAATATTCCTTCCATCCATTCCAATGAGGTAATCATATTTTTCATAATCTTTTTTACTCAACTGGACAGCTTTTTTGCCTTCTGTTGAAATTCCGTACTCTTTTAACTTGTTTCTAGTACCATGATGTACAGGATTGCCTAGTTCTTCTGTACTAGTTGCCGATGAGACTATTATAAATAAATCTTCTAATCCTCTTTTTTTGACTAAATCTTTAAATACAAATTCCGCCATGGGTGATCTGCAAATATTGCCGTGGCAAACGAAAAGTACTTTAATCATAATTTTCTCCTATCTTAAAATGCCAAGATATGCACAATTTTGCGAGGTTTTATCGGGGTTTCTAGCATTCACATATTTTTATTCATTTAGTACACTTTTTACCCTATAATGGCATATCGTAGCACATCGTTACATTGAATAGTAGTCAAATCGTAGTCAAACTAGGGGGTTTAGACTACTCCGATTTTTACCCCCAAAGGGGGTTCATTTTTAAAAACTCTCCTACAAGGGGGTTCATCGTTAAAAGTTAACTATATGGTTTGGATTATATCATAGAAGTCTCTTTTTTTCCATCACAAAAACAGCCGATTGGAATGAGCCAATCGACTGCTTGTGTTTAATGTAAAATAAGGTGAAAACTTAAAGTTTACGGAGCTTTGAAAATTACAATTTCTTCAAATAATACTTCTATTCTTCGCCAACAAAAATCTCCAAATATGATTGAACTCTTGATTTTTGATATAATTCTTGAGTCACTCCAAATTCCGGGTCATAATAATTACCATCATAGCATAAAATCCAATGACTGTACTTAGGTAGGAGAACTTTAAGAATACATACTTTGGGCAAAACAGAAGCGTTATCTGCTTTCGTCATTGACTTTGCCTGACTTATCCCATAATAGTTCAGAGCCTTTTCAATATCTTTCTTTCCTGTACCTTTATCATTTTTCATAACAGAAACAACTTCTTCGACTGATACACCTGCAAGCATAGCAACACAAGCCTGACCACATAAATAATCTGTAGGTTGCATAATATAATTGATTTGTTTCATTATATCCTCATCCTCCATTAATTAAATGTAGAATATGCATCGGCTTTGATAACACTATCAACATGCACATAGATATCCATATAATATATTCCGTCCTTTTCGTATTCTTGTTCAAAGCAACAGACAATATCATCACATAATTTTTCTTTGAAATTATTGGCTTGTAAGAATTCCATGATACATTTATATCCCATTGGTATTCTCTCAAAAGGTTGAACAAAAGGCTCTTTTAGAGTAATAACCGCATACTCTGCCTCTTTATTTTGAGCATATTCCACACCTGTGCAGTCCGTCCGAAATCCTTCCGGAAGTATATATGCAGCAACATAGCCATGAAGTCCGAACCTCGTCTGTAATTCCTGAGACACAAATGAAAAATCCCAGCCAATCAGTCTTGCGTTTGGATTTTCTACAGTTAGCCCACTCACCTTACCCCAATTTTTCATATAATTTTGCACATCTGATTCTGGATTCGGTGAAATCATTATGTATCTTGCCATTTTAAAAGCAGGGACTTTTCTAATCTCAACTTCAGAATAAATTTCGTCCTTTGAAGACATATTCTCTCGGACCAATTCATCTAATTTACATGAAAATTTTGAACATAACTCAATAAGTTTATTAAGTTCTGGTGTAACTTCATCTGATTCCCATCTTGAAACAGTTTGTCTTGTAACGCCCATCTTCTCAGCAAATTGTTCCTGAGTTAGTTTATTTAATTTTCGTAAATACTGTATGTTAGTTCCTAAACTCATAAATCCATCTCCAATCAAATTTTAACAATTATTCTATCGGCCAATAAATGATTACACTACAGATTCTGTTCTGTAATATTTACCATTATGACACATAGCACTTTGCATTAAAACCAACTAAGATGTGCTTATTTTCCATAATCATGTACCACAGGCTTTACATTTTCCTATTGCTCCTTTGATGTGATTCATCATAGAAACTCCATTTAGAATTTAAATCATACAAATCACGTATAAGCTCCACAAAATTCAAATTTTCTGTTTTTATCATATATATAAAAGTCCTTTGATATAGGGTTTTCCTTAAGTTCATATAATTCCTTATGAGTCAACTTTTCCATATGTTATGGATTCTATTATAACAGATACATTGACGGCTTAGTATATTGCCATGTTATATGATGTTGAAAATTACCCAGCAGTAAAAATACTGATTACCCCTGAAGGCTGTATATTTTCATCAATTCCTTTATACCAAGTAGTAGCATTTTTATATGAAATGGATAAATAATTATCGTATATAGTAATTTTTATTACTTCACCATGATTATAACACTTAATTGTATCTTGAAGTTTACCAACTTTATTTTTGGAAGGGGACGCAACTACTTGAAATAATGCAATGTATGCAGCAATATTTTTTGTTCTGTCAGTTATGTAATAACTATCACCTATGTTAATTATCTTACTGTTGTAAATTAAATTAAATGAATTATCTGATTTTTGCCAATCAAAGGTGGGCGGTATAAATGATTCATACAAATCAAAAAGATTGTAATCACTATAATAAAATTCATCTTGATACTTAAATACATGTTCTTTAAAAATCTCTATTTTATAAGATATATCATTGCGGATAAATTCATAAATGCAAACACCTTCATCCATTGCTTGCGGTCCCCAGCCTTTTCTTATAGAACCTATGAAAGTATAAGGCGCCAGCTTAGATGATGGAATTTTAATTTCGGATTTACCGTTATTATACTTAATTTTTATACTATTCCAATCATAATTATATATCCATTCAAAAAGGGAGTCATTCCTGAGATCTCTATACCTTTCTAAAGATCGTTCCAACTTTATATTCTCATCTTCTAGATCACTATTATCCATTCTTAGATTTATATTTTCTGTATCTAGTTTATTATTAGTCTCCTTAAGGGAGTTTATTTCTTGTTCCATCAATGTAAGTTTATTTGTGTACTCCTCGTCTGAGACCTTTAATTGTTCAATTTCTGTAGCACCATTCTGAGAACACGAGCACAATAAAAGTAAAACTAATAAAACAGAAATAAACCTTATTCTCATTCAAAAAACCCCTCTCAAACACTATTAATCAGATATCTTTGTCATTTTTGTAAAATTAACAATACAAAATAATAACATTTATATTATCCTAGCAGCTAATAAAAATCACCTTATTAAATGGTAACACATCCCACATATGCTAGCAATAGGAATATAATCAAACTATCTGAATATGAAGTATTGGCTTCTCTTAAGGAGTCAAATTTTAAACCTATATCTGATCAACTATTGTATCAATTTTTGCTTCAGCCTTCTCAATTGCTTCTAACCGTTCAAGTTCAGTTGTACCAGTACCATCCACTAAAAGCTCATCAAACTTATTAATACCAATAAATTTCATAATGTCTTCAACATAATTTAGCCCTTTGTTCAATGCAGGTCTTATAATCCATGGAATATTACCACCTGAAGCTTGAACATAAATAAAGGTACGGTTTTTATCGTGTAATAATCCATAGGGTTTTTGATCATCAAAAGCTATAGTTTTATTAGTTTGAACAATACAATCAATGTACTCTTTTAAGGGTGCTGGAAAGGAAAGACTCCACATAGGAGAAGCAAGTACATAGACATCAGCGTTTATAAATTGATCACATAACTTTACTATTTGCTTAACTTCCTCTTGTTCCTCCTTTGATAGTTTTGATAATGCTTCTGCATTTACAATAGCACTTCTGCTTTCGAAATAGCAATGTTTAAGCTGTGGTATATGCTCTTTATATAAATCAACCTCTTCCATAATCATACTAGGATGCTTGGATAATATACTATTTACTAGTTTTCTTCCTACTGTTTTGCTTGAAGACATCTCTTCAGGTTTAGAGTTTACAGTAATATAAAGTAATTTTTTCATTAGAACCTCCGCTAGCCAATTGTTAGGCTATAAAATGATATATTATTACTTCATATTATTTACTTATATATAATTTATATACTGATACTCCTAAATTGATTTCTCACCAATCCCTGTTAAATTTACGTTAATTCTAAAATTATGTATTGACTAATTCAGGTAAAAAGATTATATTAAATTAATTAGGTTACCTACCTAATTAATTTTAATGAAAATATATTAAAGAAAGAGGATTTATGCAACCACTAACGAATAAGAAAAAAACGACAGTTATGATTGCACTAATGGCTACAATGTTTTTCGCGGCCATTAATCAAACAATCATAAGTGCAGCATTGCCAAAAATTATAGCGCAATTAGGGGGAATGGATTACTACTCTTGGGTGATTACAGGTTACATGCTTACATCAACCATTTCTACCGTTATATTTGGAAAGTTATCTGATATTTATGGACGAAAAGTATTTTTACTTTCAGGAATTTTTGTTTTTTTAATAGGTTCTTTTTTAACAGGCTTGTCAGCCAACATCTTTCAAATGATTACATTCCGTGGGATTCAAGGAATAGGCGGAGGCATTTTAATGTCAATCTCACTTACAGCTGTAGGTGATTTATACGCTCCACAAGAGCGAGCAAAATGGACAGGTGTCATGATGTCAATCTTCGGCCTCTCTAGTATCCTTGGACCAGTTCTTGGAGGTATTATGGTTGATTATGTTGCGTGGAAATGGCTATTCTGGCTCTTCTTACCGTTAGGTATCGTTGCCTTCGTTATGATTTGGAGCCTGTTTCCTAAAACATCAGGAAATTCCTCGGAATCAATTGATTATTTAGGTTCAATTTTCTTGGCACTTTCAATTACTAGCTTACTTTTAGGCTTCTCATGGGCTGGAACAAAATATGCTTGGACTTCACCACAGATATTAGGTCTATTCGGGGCTACTATAGCAGGAATTATCGTCCTCATTCTAGTTGAACGTAAGGCTAAGTGCCCTGTTATGCCTCTTTCCATGTTTAGAAATAAAGGTGTAACCATTTCTTATGCAGCTAGTTTTGTTATGAGTGGTGGAATGATGGGTGCCATGTCTTATATTCCTTTCTATATTCAAGGTGTAGAAGGACAATCAGCAACAACATCAGGTCTATTAAATATTCCAATGTCGCTTATGATGATTATTTTTAGCACATTAGTAGGACGTTGGATATCTAAGTCTGGTAACTATAGATTATTTGCTATACTAGGTTTAGGGATTATGAGTGGAAGTATGATTATTATGGCCAATATGAATAATATTGTATTGGCGGCTATAAGCTTGGTTATTTTTGGTGTTGGACTTGGATTTGGTATGACAGTATTCACAACAACAGCGCAGAATTCTGCTCCAGCTTCACAACTTGGTGTAGTTACAGCATCTTGCACACTTTTTCGTAACCTAGGAGGTACTATCTTTATTGCTATATTTGGAGCTATAATGAATACATCAATGGCTAAAAATATGGAAACGGTAATGACATCAGGTTCTGGAGTAGACCTTTCACAATTGGATGCTGCAACCGCTGAAAAATTTACAGCCATGGCAAATCCTCAGATGTTGTTGGATACAACTAAGCTCGAGGCTATACAAGCGACCCTGTCTGAGCAAGTTCAACCCTTATTTTTGAAGATGATGGAAATGGTAAGATCAGTTATGGGACAGGCATTAACCAGTGTTTTCTATATAGGTGCCTTACTCCTGCTAGTAGGTGTTATTCTCTCATTATTTCTGAAAGTAAAACCTGCTGAAGATAGTATGGAAAAGGGAGCAAAAGAAGAAAACCCTGCAGCATAACCTATATTCTATATTATATTTGTGAAAGTTCATATTTGTAAGGTATTTTATGTGTGGATAAAAAGTGGTATACTGGTTATAAATAAAATCTTTATAGTATATGAACACACATGTTCTCAAACGAGGTGAATTTTTTGCAAAAGCAAGCAAACGTAGATATTAGAAGATTTTTAGAGACATTTGAAAATTTGACAAGAGCTGAACGACATAAGCAGCCCTTATTAGGCCTGAAGCAGAGTGAGGTACGCGTTTTGCTTTGTATTGATCAGCTTTCTCATGAAGGCAAAGAGGTCGTTAAAGTTTCGGAAATCAGCAGGAAAATGTCAGTAACTTCCCCAACTGTTACTGAATTAATAAAAAGCTTATGTACCAAGGGATATATTGAACGTAGCATTGACTCTAAAGATAAGAGAGTTTCTGATATAAAACTAACAGATAAGGGAGAAAAAACAGTACAGAAACTGACAACCTACTTTAACTCCCTATTTTCTGGCCTTATAGAGAAACTTGGAATAGATCAGAGTAAAACTTTACTTGATTTATTAGATCAAGTCTGTCTTTATCTTAATGAGGCAAACATAGAGCTTGATTGAAAAACTTACGCCCATGCTGGGCACCACGTAAAAAAGGACTGCGCACAGTTATTTTCCAAATAACTATTGCACAGCCTTTTTTTATTAAAATAAATAATGTTGGCTTATTTTGTAATTTCTTTAAAATCTTTATTATTTTTTATTCCAGCAAAAACTGCATCTTTTTTTGCTATAGCTTTATAATCTTTGTTGTAAATGATTGCTTTCTTTAGACTAGCATTTGCTTCATTTGTTTTCTTTAGCAATGCATACGCGCCAGCTTTTTGATAATAAGCATCAGCATTAATTTCATTAACTTTAATTGATTGATCGTACATTTTAATCGCATCTGCATATTTTTTATTTTTAACTAGCACATTACCTTTTTGAGTATATAAGTATTCGTTACTAGGTTTGAGTGCTATTGCCTTATCTAAAGCTTTTATAGCATCCTCATTCTTACCTAGGGCCAGCAATGCATTGCTTTTTTCTGAATAAACATTAAAATCATATGGATCGAGTTCTAGCATTTTATCATAAATTTTGATAGCGTCTTGATATTTCTTCCACGAATAATATATATTTGCTTTATTAATCAGAAGTGTGGAATCTGTTGGCATTGTTTTTAAAACACTGTCTACAAATTTTATAGCTTCATCGTATTTATTTTGAGCTAAAAGTACGTCTACCTTTATCGAGTATACATAAGTATCATTTGGATTTTGTTTTATCAATTTATCTACAATTTGAATAGCTTCAGTATACTTCTTCATGTCTATAAGAAACCAGACCTTACTTGCCGACATATAAATATCATCGGGTTTTAGTTTTAAGGCTGTATTAAAAGCATTTAAAGCATCAGTATTCTTATTATTATTCATGTGAATATATGCCATATCATAATATAATTCAGCTGAAATCTTTGGATATTTAGCAATTGCATTTTTTAGAATCTTAATGGCTTCTGCATATTTGCCTGCATTGTCAAGTGCCTTTGCCTTTAAGTAATACCCATAATCATCACTAGGTCTCAATTCTATAGCCTTATCAAAAGTAGCTAAAGCATCATTATTTTTATTCATAATTGAAAGCAGATCTGCCTTGTCTAATATAGCATAGTAATCCTCTGGGTCTATATTGATTATCTCATCATATGCTTTTATAGCCTCATCAAATTTACCTTGCCTTGCAAGTATATCTGGTTTATCACTATATGTATTTGAATACCTAAGTTCCTTATCCTTTTTTATAACATTATTAATATCGTTTAAAGCTTGAGCATATAATACTTGTTCTCTATATAATGAAGCTCTGTCACTTAATAGACCCAAGTCATTAGGATTGTCTTTAATCAGCTTATTATATAGCTCTGTAGACTCTTTGTATTTACCTATTCTTGATAATAAAGATGCTTTATTTCTATATGCAATTATTTCTTTAGGTTCAATACTAATAGCAATATCATATGTCTTAATAGCTTCTTCATAACGTGATATTTCTTCTAGGAAATTTCCTTTATCTAAAAATGAGTAATAATTATCAGGGTCTAATTCAATTAGTTTGTCAAACATTTTAATGGCTTCATCATTTTTACCCTGTTTACTAAGGATTTCAGCATATATACTATATGCATATGTTGATGTAGGTTGTTTCTCAATGGCTGTATTAATTACTTTTTTAGCTTCATCGAGTTTATTCATATCAATTAAAATACGGGCTTTAGAAATAATTAAATAGTAAGCATCATAATCAGAGGCATTTTTCAGACCTGTATCAATAGTGCTGATAGCCTCCTCATATTTTTTAAGATATCTCAAACAACTAGCTTTATATTTGTATGCATAAGATTGCTGGGAATCAACTTCAATAGCCTTGTCAAACAATTTTATAGCCTCTTCATCGTCTATATACATTAATTCTGCACCCTGGTCAATCAGGTCATTATATGTCTCCGATTCTGCATAAGCTACTGATGTAAAGCAACTAAAAATTAAAGTCAAAACTAAGATGTAAATTGTAGTATTTCTTAATTTTTTCATTTTTATGGCTCCTTTTCATTATTTTACATTCATATGTAGTTTACTATATAGAAATAAATATTTCAATGTTCTACAATATAATTAATAGCGATAATGTCCTTTTTTTAGATAATTCTTCATGAAATTACTTTATTATAAAATAATTTGTTATTTTTACATTTTATATCTATTATTTTGTAATATTTAGCTGTAATATATTAATAGTTGCATATAATTTTGTATTAAAGGAGAATTTTTACATGAAAAGGGATTTAATTAAGACAAATATTACAAAATGTGAGGGTTGTAATGTTTGTGTTTCTGCATGTCCTCAAACATTTGCCAATTCAATAAATCTAGATGAGAATGAGGATTTGAAAATATCTGTTGTTACGGCAAATTGCGTTGCATGTGGTGAATGTATTAAGGCCTGTCCCCATGCTGCAAGATATTATGAAGACGATATAAAGGTTTTTTTTGATGCCTTAAAAAAAGGTAATATGGGTCTTGTTGTTGCACCTGCATTTATGCTGAATTACCCAACTGAATACAAAAAAGTATTTGCTTGGCTAAAGAGTAAAGGAGTATCTCAGATTTGGAATACCTCTTTTGGTGCTGATATAACAACTGTACTATATGTTAAGGCTGTAAAAGAAAACAACCTCAAAACTGTTATTTCTCAACCATGCAGAACCGTTGTTGAAAGCATACAGAGATTCTATCCAAATCTTATACCTTTTCTGAGTCCAATAGGCAGTCCTATGCACTGTACAGCTGTATACATGAAGAAGGAAGCGCATTTCAAAGGCGAAATTTATGGTCTATCTCCTTGTATAAGCAAAACTGATGAATTCGAAGCATATAGCGCAATCAAAGGTAACATCACCTTTAAAACACTTATGGAAGCATATCGTAAGGATACTAATGGAAACTTTTCCAAGGAAGCTGATTTTGATTCACCTGGCTCGCTTGTTGGTTTTTGGTACCCTACCCCAGGAGGGCTAAAGGAATCGGTAGAACAAGTATTTGGAAAGGTTTTTCACATAAAAAGAGTTGAAGGACCTATGGTAATACAAAACTATTTAAGTGAAATAAATAAAGATACTCAGCATCTTCCACTTTTAATTGATATTCTTAACTGTACAGAAGGTTGTATGGTTGGCACTGGCACTGAATATATTGGTCAAAGCGCTCATAGTCTACCCTCAGAAGATGAAATGGATGCTGCTTTAATCTCCAAAACTAATTACATATTAAATACTAAAAAGAATTTATTTAAGAAAAAATCTCCTAAAGATATTGTAAATACACTCTATAAAAAACTTAATGTTAATGACTATATGGTAACTTATGAGGATAAATCAAAAGAATATCATGAATCAATTAATGATGGAATAAAAAAGATAGAAGATGGTTATAGACTTCTTTTTAAAGATTCTGAATTAGAAAAAAATAAAAATTGTCCTGCTTGTGGTTTTAAAACTTGTGAAAATGCTGCTACTGCAATAGCACTTGGTCAGAATGTTCCTGAAAGCTGCCGTGAATATGCTAAGAAGCAAGCACATATTGAACATAGTGCTGCAATTGCCGCTAAGGAAGAAGCACAATTAAATGCAGATAAAAACATTCTAATTGCTCAAAATCTAAAAACATTTTCTATTCATTTACATAGTAAAGTAAAAAATATAGATTCTGTTTTATCTGAAATTTCTTTAGCAACCGATAGTAATACCAGCGATGTATCTGAAATAACTGAAAAAATGACCTCTATTAGTAATCTATTAAGTAAAATTACAGGTAGTTTGGAAGATATCAATACTAGCTTTGAACAGTACTCGCAGATGGGGGATACAATAATAAGCATAGCTGATCAAACTAACCTTTTAGCATTAAATGCTGCAATAGAAGCTGCTAGAGCAGGTGAAGCTGGTCGTGGCTTTGCTGTTGTTTCAGATGAAATAAGCAAGCTTGCAGATGGATCGAAAAAAGCTGTAAGCGAAACTCAGGGTAATTATGACAAACTAAAAGTAGCTTTATCATTTATTAGAAATTTAATTATAGAGCTTGACAGTTCAATAACAGTGACTATTACAAATGTACAAAATGTATTGGCTTCATCTGAAGAAACAAATGCCAGCCTTGAAGAAGTGTCTGCAACAGTTGAGCAAATTGTTCAAGAAGCAAATCAGATGGATTTTTAGTTGATACAAAAACCCCCAGCATATCACCGCACAGGTTGTATACTGGGGTTTTTTTTGCATTTGTGTTTATACTAGCACTCTTTAACTATAACCCTATCTGAATCTTGAGTAATAGCTACATAATTTCGTTTTATTGCCTCTCCTAGCCCTTCAAATGTAATTTCTTCAAAAGAAGAATTCCCTCTGGAGAAACCAAATAGCTTATATACTTCCCTAATTAAATCTGGTTTTAATAAACTTAGCTGATTATCAAGTATATATTTTATTGCGTTTGCTATTTCTTCAGAAGATATTTGCTCTAAACTCCTACGAGTCACATCATCTTCTGGCACCCTAAACAATTTATATTCCTCTGGTAGCTGCTCATTATTCCAATAAAAAACATTATTGTTTGAAATCGTTTTCTTTACACCCAAAATATTAAAAAGTTCTTCAAAGCGGGCATCTAATCGAGCTCCCAAACGGGTTATACCCCAAGCATTCAAAATTCTTTTGCATAATAAATTTTTACTTATAGGTGCTTCTATATTAAGAACTTGTTCAATTTGAGATAGAAGTAACCTATTATTTTTAAGTGAGTAAAACCCCTCTGCTTCACCATTTACAGCTTCAAGAGCGCAGACCTTATACTTATTATTTTCTTTTAAAACTAAATTTTCACTATCAGTCTCTAACCTTTTGTAGTTATAGTTCTGGTTAGATGGTACATCAATCAATTGAGCATCTATACCCTTTTCAGCGTTTTCCAGTATCTCTTCTACTCTAGCACGAATTTTCTCTAATTCCTTATCTTGATTTTCCCACCAATCTAAAATCCATAAGCGATGAATATTCCAGCCCAAGGATTTTAGTACACTGATCTGTAAAATATTTCTATCTCGAGCTGTATTTGCGGCATGATACTTTTTGCCATCAAACATTATACCTAAAATATATTCACCTTTTCTATTGGGATGTATAATCCCTATATCAATCTTATATTCAGAACAACCAATATTGGTATTTACTTCGTAGCCTAATTTTCTAATTTTTTCTGCGATTATTTTCTCAACGATATCTCTATCTGGGGTTATATTTAATAATTTAGTAGGTAATGCACTCTTTCCTCTATCCGCAAACTCCAAGAATGCCTTTAAACCAGCTACTCCCTCGGATCTAGTTTTAGATAAATCAATCTGCTCAGGTTTCAAGGTTGAAAACACCATCATTTCTCTTCTGGCACGAGAAACAGCAACGTTGAGTCTTCTCCAACCACCATCTCTGTTAATAGGGCCAAAATTTAATGCAGTTTTCCCAGTGGAATCCGGACCATAACCAACAGAAAATAGTATTGTGTCACGTTCATCTCCCTGTACATTTTCAAGGTTTTTAATAAATATTGGCTCATATAGTTGGTTGCTAATTTCCTCAAGTTCAGGATTTTTAGCAAATGCCTCTAGCAATAAGTCATCAATTAAATTTTGCTGCACTGAGCTAAAGGTTACTACCCCAATACTTTGCTTTGATAATACTGGATCGCTTAATCTCCTTAAAATTTCTGCAATTACCGACTCAGCTTCAGCCCTGTTTTGCTTAGTTTTTCCTCTGTCATAATAGCCATCAATGGGTATAAATTTAACACTAGAAACCAAATCATTTGGTGATGGAAATGTAAATAGCTTATTATCATAATATTGCATATTGCTAAAAGCTATCAAACTTTCATGTTTTGAACGATAGTGCCATAGCAGATGTTTTTGAGGCATAGAGAGCGCTAAGCAATCATCTAATATACTCTCTAAATCTTCCTTATCATAGTTGTCTTCATCAACTCTATCAATACTGAAAAAGTTAGTTGGTGGTAACTGTTTAGGATCTCCCACAATGATTACATTATTTCCCCTTGCTATTGCACCTACCGCTTCACAAGTAGGTAGTTGAGATGCTTCATCAAAAACCACTAAATCAAATTGAGGGTATTTGGGATCTATATACTGTGCAACTGAAATTGGGCTCATAAGCATACAAGGGCATAGCTTTCTAAGTAAGTTTGGAATACTATCAAATAGCTTTCGAATAGATAATGTCCTTCCACCGCTTCTAATTGCCTTTTGTAAAATCCCTATTTCTGACGAATTAGCAAAGTTCGCTGATGTTGCTGGTATTTTCGCAGCTAATCTTGCTATTAGTTCATCCTTAGTAAGACTTTCAAAATCCATGCAGGTCTGTTTATACTTTTCTATATTATCTTCAAAAATAGCCCCATTGAAATCTGATAGACAGGGTTCCCCATCAACAACATAATTTGCACATGCCAGTGAAACACCGCGGTAAAATACTGGCAATATATCTTCTTCTGTCATTAACCCATTTTCATATGCACAAATTATATTGGATAATCCCATCTCTTCAACTGTTGCCTTAACTTTAAGATACGAGCACCAATTTCTTAACCCATCTAAATTTTCAAGCCATAGCTTAGCCTTTTCACCTATAGTTGCTAACCACTGTTCGCTATCTTTAAATTTAGAAAAATCTATACCTGCAAGTTGAAACAGGATATGTTCAATAACAACTATCCTATCCATTTGGCCAACAATAGCTGCTAGCACACCTTCATTTTGTTGTTTAAATCCAACTAAATCGCACAGTACCTCATTAGCAAGTTTAGTCCTTACAGCTTGTTTATCGGCACTGCTATTACTTATTTGTGAAAGCACCACATTTAGCTCAACAGCCTGATTATAGGTTTCACTAACAACCTTCCAATCAGCCTTTCCATTATTCCATATTAATCCAAATAGATTATTAAACATCTCATTATTTTCACAAACAATTTTCCCATTAGCTTTGTACTCTGTAACTAAGTTAATATAGAAAACTGCTTGGTCTTTATTGAATTGAGCTACATTTTTTGCAAGCTCTTTTAGTGACTTTATGACTTTGTTTTTACCTAAAGACTTTGCCAATAACCAGCTTGACTCTGCCAATTGCCATTGCTTCAGAGCAGCAACATCATCAAACTTCAGAATTTCCTCTGAAAAAACTGAAGTAAGCTGTCTTTCAAGCTCATCCCGTTTTTGCCCAGCTTCACATACCTGTGTAACCTTATCTTTTAGTAAGGAAAGCTCCTGACTTTCAAATAGCTTGGCTGGTATATAAGCTATGTTTTCTAACTGCTTAATTAGTTTTATTACTGCACTAGTCTGAGTGTAGGTACCAATATTTTTTAAATCTAATATATTACCTAGTTTTGAGAGTTCAATATGTAAGTTATTGATAGCTGCCACATAGTCTTTTATCCTGTCTTCTATTTCGCCCTTTGTATCTTGAGAATATGTACAGTTGGCAAGTTCATATAATGGATTATTGTAAGCACTGCCACATTCTTTCCCTACAACCTTCAGTTGACCTAATAAATCAATCCACTGCATATATTTTTGGGGCGTCAGAGCTTTAATTTGGTCCTGTGTAAATTTTATACAGTCAGCATAATCCTTATATTGTTCAAAACAAGTAATGGCCTCATAAAGCGAAAAACCGAAACCTTGTTTTTTATGTATAGCCTTAACAACAATATTTAATTTCTTTCTCAGATCATATATGCGGTTAGCCTTCTCCTCATACTCTTGTGGTGATTTAATTTTTCCAATTTCAAGAGCCTCTTCTAACTGTTCTAATACATCCTTCTTTTTTGCCTTATTTGAATGCAATTCCAAGCAAAACGGAGCTAGTCCTATTGACTCCAATCTTTTTTGTACAACAGAAAGAGCCGCCATTTTTTCAGCTATAAACAAGACAGATTTCCCTTGAAATAAGGCATTGGCAATAATATTTGTTATTGTTTGTGATTTACCTGTCCCCGGAGGCCCATGCAATACAAAGCTATTTCCCTTACCAGCTTCACAGATGGCTGACAACTGCGTTGAATCAGCGCTAATAGGTACTGCTACATCTAGTGGCGTAAAGATATCATCTAATGTGTCTGGAGCTTGGAATTCTTCGTTTGGCTCCCATTCCATCTTTCCTGACAATAAGCTTGCGACAATTTTATTTTTCTTTAAATCCTCTGACCTATTACAAATATCGTTCCACATTATAAATTGGCTAAAAGAAAACAATCCTATAAAGGCTAATTCTTCCACATCCCATCTAGATTTTCCCATAATAGCCTGACGGATTGTGTTGAATACCGTTTTCAGATTAATACCACTATCATCTGTTGGAAGTGGATCCAAGCCTCCTATTGTTAAACCAAAATCCTGTCGGAGCATTTCAAGCAATGTAATATTCATTTGTGGTTCTTCATCGCGTATACGTATTACATAGCCTTTCTGAGCAGATTTTCTAACAATATCAATGGGAATTAAAACAATAGGTGCATATCTTTCTTTTTCACTTACATTAGACTCATACCATTTCAAAAAGCCCAGTGCCAAATAAAGAGTATTGGTACCATTCTCCTCAAGGCTTATTCTTGCTTGACGATATAGGTTAGTAATAGCATATTCTACTTCGTTTTCTTCTATAAAAGTTCTTATTCTTTTATTTTCAAATTCAGTCTTAGCTATGCTTTCTAGAAGTGTAGTTTGATTCTCAGTGGAATATATTTTAGAATCCCTGAGTGTATTGTCCCACTCCTTTGGTTTTGCCATTACTTGAAACTCTTGTCCACTTGCTAATGCATCCTCTAGCTCACTTAATTGATTAACCATTAACTGAATAGTAGTTCTAGTAACTCGAAAGCTTACTAACGTGTTTCTTAGGCTTAAATCTAAAAGCTTTCGTTCCCAAATTTGTTGACGTGTCACTTCAATATGTTCCACATTCTCTATTTTCCCAAATAGCTCAAGCTCCTCTGGAGAATTTCCAATCTTTACTTTATCGCTGTATTCGCTATGTAGAAGTTCTAATTTTTCAAAATTATATCTTCCGTCATCTGAAGTCTTACGTTGTGGTATTGGCCTTATACCACTTCCTCGTGTACGTTTTACATCAACGATAAATTCAAACTTACTAATATCAGATAGGTTATTATTACCTGCTTTAACAGCATCATCAAACATTAGAAATTTCCCTGCCACAAAACCAGTACACTCAACTAAACAAATCTCATTAATACCTTGAGCTGTTCTTTTAGTTATCATAGAAATATCGTCCTGTACACATTCAGCAAAGCATTCATCTTCAAGCCAGCACCCAACAAACGCATGGCCTTTCAAGAAAATAATTAATGGATGTAAACCAACTGCTTCTATACAGCTTGCATATAAAAGCGATAAATCAAGACAGGTGCCCATCCTTTGTTCAAAAACACTATCACAATGACGTACTCTTTGTCCTATTATTTCATAACTTGCTGGTGGTACACAATAAGATATATTTTCATTTTGTAGTACTGTATATATTGCAGCCATTTGCATTTTTACTGTATTAGGATTGTTACTCTGATAGCCTGTAAATGAAGGGTTTTCACACCATTGCTTTAGAATCTTACTGGCCTTTATAATTATCTCAGTTATCTTAGGGTGATTTGGAGTTATAAATGCAGAGATTATCTCTGGCATAATCAACGAGCCACTCCACTCATCATATGCCAAAACATCTATCCCTTGAACAATATTTACAAGTACTTCTTCACCAAGTTTTGCCTTAACAAAAATTGTTCCAGCCATTTTTTCAGTTAAACCATATAAAAAGTTTGGGGATAAATTAATGTCTACAACATCTAATTCTATTGCCTGTAAAGCTGAAATAATTGAAATATTAGTTTTCCATTCAAATGCGAATTCTGGTTCTACTGTAATTATAATTTCCAAGTTACTAATATCTTCATCGCTAAGGTTTTTTACTATTAGCTTTTTTACAATAGGAACATAGTTTTGTTGCATCGCAAAATTAACAACTCTGCCATACGCACCTTCAATTTCAATTTTTTTATTCATACTCACTAACCCCTTCACAGTTAAAGTAAATTAAATGGATCTTTTATTGTAAAAACTCTCTTAAAACCATATTATTTTTATTAGCCCGTTGAAGTTTATAACTATAGCGCAGCAAATTTACCACATTATAGCATAATACTCTAATAATGTATATAATCCAACGTTATATTTGGACCTCCGAGACTTTTGGACTTTTCTGATCTTGCTGATGATTTAAAAGGTGATTTGAAAAAACTGGGCTGTCGAAAAACAAAATAAAATATACGAGAAAAAGTTTATGTTTTAATATACGTGAGTACAACTTATACCAATGGGAAGCTCAGTTAAAAGTAAATGCTGAAATTGTAGGTGAAACACAAGTGTTTTAGCTGTCAAATCGAACGTCGCAGAATCCTTACAAACATTGGTTCTGCGACAGCAAAAATGCTTGTGGTGACCCAGCCTATTTCAGCAATTACTTTGTACTTTTGCAAGTATAAGTTAGCTGCTTCACTTTTTATTTTAATATATAACCGGCTAACACACTTTGCACTTCATAGATGTTTAGACTTTTATTAAACTGCTTTTGAATTGGTAGCTGTGAGCCCGAAAGCCAGATTTTTAATTCAGCATCTAAGTCAAAGTGACCTGCTGTTTCTATGCTGAAATGAATTATATTTTTATAGGGTATAGAATGATATTCAACCTTTTTTCCTGTTACTCCTTGTTTGTCTACTAATATTAGTCTTTTATCCGTGAAGATAAAAAGGTCACGAATAAGCTTATAAGCCTTTTCGATTTGTTCACCACTTGCTAAAAGATGACCCAATTCCTTCTGAACATCCTGGATTTTAATTTCTGATGCATTCCCAAGTAAACCATCCATAAATCCCATTGCTAATACCTCCATTTGCATTTTAATAAGTTCTCAAATTTAGATTTTCCGAAAACTTATTTTATTATCATCTTATTTCATTTTATTTGTGTATATCTGTTATTACCACATCATTTCAATACCATTATCTGTGATTTTTATTGCCCCCTCTTTTAGAAGCCTTCCAACAGCTCTTTTAAATGCTGCCTTACTCATATTAAGCTCAGCTTTGATTTTTTCAGGCGAGCTTTTATCGTTCAGTGAAAGTTTACCACCATCTGCCTTCATTCTATTCATAATTTTTTGAGCATCGCCCTCTATTTCAACATAAGCCTCTTGTCTTATACTTAATTCTAATTTTCCGTCCTGTCTTACTCTTTTAACTCTTGCTTCTATAGAATCACCTTCCATATAATTACCATAAAATTCCTTACTAGGAATCAAGCCTTGATACTTATCGTCAACAGCTACAAATGCTCCTAGCTCCTTGCTTATGTTATAGATTGTACCATGAACTCTGTCCTTTTCCTTATAAGGGGATTTATAACTAAGCATATCGTATATATTCATAGTTGCACATAGCCTATTGCTGCTATCTACATACAAGCCTACCAGATATTTACCACCTTCTACAACCTTACCCACCTGTTCCTTAAAGGGCAATAGCAAGTCTTTCTCCAAGCCCCAATCCAAAAAGGCACCTATTTTTGTATTTTCCACTACTTTTAGTGACGCTAATTTACCAACTGTCAGCATGGGTTTTTTTACCGTTGCAATTATTCTATCCTCAGAATCTTTATAAACAAATACTTCAATTTCATCTCCTACTTCCGTCCCCTCTGATACTTGACTTTTCGGTAGTAAGATATCATCCTTGTCATTACTATTTTTTGTGTTAAGATATACCCCAATTGAAGTCTTTCTGATTACTTGCAAACTCTGTATTTCGCCTAATTCAACCATAGTTTTTATTCCTTCTCTTTTAATATTATTAGTTATTTTTTATGTATTATCCTTTATATTTATTTTATATTTCCATACCTTTAAATTATAACGTATTATATTAATAAGACAAAGATTTAATTATAAAAAAGCGATAGGACTGCTAAATCCCATCGCTTTTGTTTTAACCTTATTAAAAACCTTATTATTTAAATCCTTGCTGGTTTGCTTAGATGCTTACTTTTTCTTTTTCAACTTCCCGAGTTATTGCTTTGGGGGCCTTAACTAAGGAAATTATTACTATTCCTACAACTGATGCAATGGCAGCTATTATGAAAGCTGAGGTAAATGCTTTTGTTTTACTAAAGTATGCTATTATATATGATGAAGCTACCGCTCCTGCACCAAAGCCTAACAGAACCATACCATATATCTGTGCGCCATTTTTAGTCCCCCAGAAGTCAGCTGTCAATGCTGGGAATACTCCAAGAAATCCACCATAGGAAAAACCGATTATCGCAATAAATACCAGCATTAAATATGCTTTTGCAAAAGCTACCCCTATAATCGAAGCACCAGCCAAGAGCAGGAGAATCAATATTGTTTGCTTTCTTCCAATCTTATCAGATATCCATCCCCAAAATACTCTTCCAAATGAATTACAACCAGAAATAATCATTACTCCGGCAATAGCTGCACTTGCTGACAAACCACTGTCAGGCTGTAAGCCTAGTATTTTTGCCATTGGAATCATCATTGAACCTGCTGCAGTAGCACACATAAGAGCTAGCGTAACTAGATAAAACTGTGGCGTTTTTAAAACTTGACTAGGAGTAAAATCCTGCACTATATGCGTAGTCTTTTTTATTGATGGTGTCCAACCTTCTGGTTTAAAGCCTTCAGGTGGATTTTTTATAAATAATGATCCTATAACTGTAACAACTACAAATATAACACCAAAAACTGCAAAGGTTTTTAAAACACCAACTTGACTTATAAGTGCTTCTGCTACTGGTGTAAATACTAGTCCACCAAAGCCAAGAGCTGCAACAATTATTCCAGTAACTAACCCTCTGCGGTCTGGGAACCATTTTTGACAAGTTGAAATTGTTGTGGTATATGCCATCCCCATTCCAAAGCCACCTAAAATTCCATATGTGATCCATAGTAACCAAGGTGTTGATTCAGTTGTAAATTGGGCGAGGAAAAATCCTACCCCCAGTATAATACCTCCTGCAATAATAACTGCTCTTGGATTTCTTAATTTATCTTGAATTCTACCACCAATGGTACTACCAAAAGTTAACACTCCAAGTAGTAATGCATACGCCAGAGTTCCATATGTTGCCGGCCACTCAAACAATGCTTCTGGTGTTGATTTCCCTATAATTAAGTACGATTGAAATACGCTCCAAATATAAGCTGTACCTAAACACATTTGAATTGCAATACTTGCTATAACTGGAACCCAACGATAACTAGTTTTTTGTATCTTTACTTGGTTCATTTTATCCGCCCCTAACATTATATTCTAAAATCCAGTATTAATATGTTATGTTAATAGGAGCTTTTTGGCTACATGTTTTTAATCTTATTTTACCAATATATTGAACGTTTTTTATTATAATTGTATTTTATTTTATACATCCACTTTACTCACCCTTCGTATTCTACCCTTGATTGGTGTGGTTTGCAGTTCTCTATATACCATCTCGCCTTTATTATTCAATATCTCTACAAAAGTTGAAACATCCACTATATTTATAATTCCTATATCAGCTGCTGACATGCCTTTTATATTGCAAAGTGTACCAACGATGTCAACAGGTCTCATCTTTGTCTTCTTACCAGCATTGATATGCAATTTAATAATTTCTTTATTTAGCTGTGCGCCCTTTGTTTCTTTTAGTTCAGGTGCAGAATTTATTTTTTCAACAAATTCTTGTTTGAAGCCATTTACAGTTTCTTTTTCAGGTTTACTCTTGAGTGGGATCTCCTTACCGATATATCTTTGAATATCTTTTAAAAATTTATCTTCATTTTGTGATATAAAAGTAATTGCTTTACCTTCCTTGCCTACACGTCCTGTTCTTCCAATCCTATGAACATAGCTTTCGCTCTCTTGTGGTATATCATAATTAATCACAAGTGTAATGTCATCTATATCTATTCCTCTAGCAGCAACATCTGTAGCCACCAGATATCTGAAATACCCTTGCTTAAAATCATTCATAACACGAAGTCTATCTTGCTGTTCCATACCACCATGGATTTTCTGACAAGAATATTTAAGCTTTGTCAGCTCAAAATACACCTCATCCACCCTCTGCTTTGTATTACAAAATATCATACAGCTATCTGGATTTTCAACTATTGTGATATCTCTTAAAAGTGCCATTTTGTCCTTTTGTTCCACGCTATATCTTTCTTGGTATATCTTCTGCGTAGATGAAGTTTGCTCTTCTATTTCAACAAACAAAGGCAAATTCATATATTTGTCACACAGGTTCTTTATATCTGTGGGCATAGTAGCTGACAACAATATAGTCACTCGCTCTTTTGGCAGGCTAGCTATTATGGTTTCAATTTGCTCTATGAAGCCCATGTTAAGCATTTCGTCTGCTTCATCTATAACAAGATATTTAATGTTAGATATGTCAAAGGTTCCCCTCTCTAAATGATCTATAGTACGACCCGGAGTACCAACCACAACGTGTGTTTTTTGTTTAAGTTCTTTTTCTTGATTATAGAAAGGGGATTTTCCATAGATTGCAGCTACTTTGAGCCTTTTAAATCTTCCTATATTAAAAATATCCTCTTTAACTTGAATAGCAAGCTCCCTTGTTGGTGTGAGTACTAATGCCTGAGGCTTATTTTCTTCCCAATCTACCATATGGCAAATAGGAATGGCAAAGGCGGCTGTCTTTCCACTTCCAGTTTGTGACTTTACTATGATATCTTTCTGTTCTATTACTGCTGGTATAACCTGCTTCTGTACTTTTGTAGGACTTTTGAAATTTAACATATTAATTGCTTTAAGTAGTTCACTGCTTAAGTGATAGTCACTAAAATTAACTTTTGTCATCTATGCATCTCTTTCTTTTCTCATTTGAAATTTTCTTTAATTTGTGGCGCGTTAGTATATTACTTTAATAATATAGATTGATGTACATTCTGGCAAGGTAAAACCTTAATATAATGGGACTGATATTTCAGACCTTCTCCCGATTTTGCAACTAAAGTATAATAGCCTGAAGGTAGGTCTTCTATAATAAAGTTCCCATTATTATCTGATTTCGTCTTGTATACCGGAAATTTAAGGTCATGACCAAAAAACAAGTGTATATTTACATCAATTAAAGTTTCTTTATTTTCCTCTAGATATGTAGTTCCAGTTATTTTACCAGAGTAATTTTCGTTCTTTACAAGGACGTGAAGATTTTGAGTATTTAATTGTACGGGATTTACATCAACCTTTTGCTCCTGATCCAAGTCTTGCGCATTATACTGAATACTTTCCTTCTTCAGACTCCCTTTGTTTTTTTCAGCAACTTTTTTAGGTTTTTTCTTCTCTTCAATTAACTCATTTTGTACTTCCATTGCTCTGCTCCATCTCCTATTTTGCTATAATTTCTTTATTACTTTATGTAGCAGAGGGGAATATCCCCCCTGTTTCTCTTTCTAATTTATATAAACTTTGGCTTAGGTTTACTTTCAGATTCTGCTTTGTTTTCAGCTTTTGCGATATTTTTAGCTTCGTTTTCGGCTTCAGATTCTGCTTTGTTTTTTGCTTTATTTTCTGCTTCGTTTTCTGCTGCATTTACAGCTACATTTTCTGCTTCATTTTCTGCTTCAACTTCATTAGCAGATGCTTGCCCTTGATACTGTTTTTGTGTTATAACAGTATAATTAATCTGTTTATTTATTTGCTTTTGGTTATGGTATTCTTCCTCTTCTACTTCAAATTCTTGTTCTGCATCCAATTTTGCTTTTAGTTCAGCTTCCAATTTAGCCTTTAATTCTGCCTCTAATTCAGCCTTTAATTGAGCTTTTAATTCGTCGTAATCAAATATTCCTTCACCCATAAATAAATCTCCTTTTCATGTTTTTAATTCTTTTACAAGGTACTATACCATTGTATGAATTGATTTAAAAAAGGTGATTGGTTTACATAATTTTCTCTCAGCAACTTCACAAAGACATTTTATTAAGCAAGATTCTTCGGTAACCATTAGATAAAACTGTTTAAATAAATTGACTCTGCTGCTACAATAACAAAGATTGTAACAGCAGAGTCAATTTTATTTTTAACATAAGCAATGTTGGCTTGCCAACTTGCGTTGTTTATACTCCATTCTCTAAAAGACATCAATTTTTAAATATATTGACTCCATTTTTAGTTTGAAGCTCAACTTCTGCAGATATTTTATCCAGATATTGAAATATTTCTTTTGAGAGTTTTTCTGCAGAAAGGTAATACTCTTTAGCCTGAGATGAATTCCCTTCCTTCACGGCATCAATTACTTTTTGTCCTAGATTGTGAAATTCCATGTGAATTGTTCCTGTTTTCTTCCAGTCCTCTGAAATTTTAGGGTTAGTTACCTCCATTGCATAATAAAAATGTCCAAATGCACATTTTGTTCCATTGGTTTGCAGTGGATATACCCTCATTTCATCAACTATTCGTTTTAAATTATGTACCCAATTAGCATGGGCTTCTTTTGCCTTAGTTATGTTATTCAAAAATCCATTGTTATCAATTGCATTTGTACTTCCATGCAAAGAACTCATCATATCTTTAACAATATTTGATAGTTGATCGTCAACCTGAGATATTTTTTTAGCGTGTTCCGAGCTTATTACTGCCTCATTGTGAATTTGCTGTGTCATTTGGCTAAGCTTTTCAGCATCACGACTGGAGGAATCCATTGCTTGATTAATTTCATAAACAGAAGTTTTAACATCTCCAATAGATTGATTAATGGCATTAACATCTTTTATTACCGTCTGAAGCATATCTACATTTTTTTCCATAGTATCTGTAATTGTATCAATCTTCATGCTCATTTTTTCTGTTGACTGCAGAGTATTATCCATACTCTTTTTTCCTTCCAAAGCAGCCTCCTGTATACTCTTTACAAAAAAATTCATTCCTTCAAGATTCTTCTTGGTGCCATCTGCAAGCTTACGAATCTCCTCAGCAACCACAGAAAAGCCACGCCCGCTCTCTCCTGCCCTAGCGGCTTCAATAGAAGCATTTAAAGCAAGAAGGTTAGTTTGTTCCGCAATGGCAGCCACTCCATTTACAATATCATTTACTTTATTTGCCATACTAACCAGCTTACCTATTTGCTCACCCATAATGTTTGAGTCGTTTAATACATTTTCCTTTAAATCATTAACCTCTTTAATTTGAGTTAAGCTTTCATGATTACTTTTTACCAGCACTTCAGAGTCTGCTGCCAGTTTTTCCAGTATATCAGCAGCACCGGTTATAGTATCATTTACTTGGTCCATGCTAGCTGTAGTTTGCTCAACAATTGCAAGGTTTGATTCGCTAAGGATAGCCATTTCATGAGAAAAATCAATCAATTCATATGCAATATGAGACATATTTACATCAAAATTACTCATGGATGAAGTAATATCCAATAGTTCCTTTGCTGAAGTTCCCATTTGCTTCTCATTGGAAAATAGTTTATCAAAATACGATAAAACATCTAGATGTATTGGATATTCAACTCTTGGTTTCTCTTGCTCCTTCCCAGCAAACCTGTTTTCTACGTAGCTTAAAATACATGTTGCCTCATTACATGGTTTCCTTTTAAACATTTTCATTAGCTTTTGCTCCTCTTTACTATAAATTATTGTGAATAGCATAAATTTTTATTATAATATAAAAAGATTTTACCAAACTAACTATGCTTTTCCCCACTGCTTCATCAACTCATCAAATATTCCTACACAAGTAACTGTGTCTTTTAGCGGGATAATATCACTCTCTATTTTTTTGTTACGATATAAATCCATAAAGTGACTAATTTCATATATAAAGCCGTCTTCAAAGGTTTCTTCAAAGGATTCTATCAAATTGTTTTCATTGTCATACAGTTCACATTTCATAGGACATAAAAAGTCATATACTACTATATTCCCATTTGTCCCATATATCCGAGCATCTCTGTTTGTAGTAGCAGTTATCCCGCAGCTTAGTGCAGCTAGAGTTCCACTTTCAAAGCCCATATTTATTACTGCAAAATCATCAACACCTGTCTTGCTAAATGTTGCAAGACCATTAACAACTGTTGGACTCTGGTCTAAAATACCTGTTGTAAATTCAATTGGATATACTCCAACATCGTATAGACTACCACCTGCTAATTTAGGATTATATAATCTATCCTCTGGATTAAAAGGTACATTAATACAAAATGAAGCATTAATTAGCTTTACATCACCAATCTTACCATTATGTACCCACTCCTTTGTCTTCTTAAAGGCAGGGATAACCCTTGTCCACATGGCTTCCATCAAAAGTACATTTTTCTCTTTTGAAAGTGCTGCTAATTCTTCTGCCTCTTTTTTATTGGTAACTAAAGGCTTCTCACACAGAACGCCTTTGCCCTGATTCAAACAAAGCTTTACAATATCATAATGAAAATTGTGTGTCAGTGCTATGTATACTACGTCAACTTCACTATCATTAATTAAGTCAATATAACTATCATATGATTTTTTTGCATGAAATGCATCTGCAAAAGCCCTTGATTTAGCCTTGTCACGAGAGGCGACTGCATTTAATTCAACCCCATCAGCTGTGTTTAAAACCTTTACAAATCTTGTAGCTATCCTACCTAAACCAATAATACCCCATCTTATGCTCATAAATATGTCCCCATTTCTTTTTATCACATCGAATAATCTTCTTATAATAATATACCAAATTATTTTGCAACTAAACAACAAGTTTGCAAGCTAACATTGCTTATATCAACAAGAGTTCCAAGATTTAGTTTTAACTCCTAAACCTTAGAACTCATCATTTTTTGTCTATTTAACTTCATATCCCTGGTCTTCAATTATGTCTTTTATGTCTTTAATGGTTACTCTCTCAGAATCAAATTCTACTGTAACCTTTTTACCTTTTAAATCAACTGATACGCTGCTTATGCCATCTAGTGCCCCAACTGATTTTTTTACAGCATTTTCACAATGACCGCAAGACATCCCTTCTACTTCTAAAATCGCTGTTTTGTTTGTCATGTAAAGCCCTCCTATATAATGGTTATTTATACTAATATCTATTACAATTTAAAATAATAGCTACCTGCAATCATAGGATTTAATAAGCCAAATGCAGCAAATGCTATACCTATAATATTATAAAAGAATGCCCAAAACAAGTTGTTTAATTATATTCTTTTACTATTCTTATACTTTATCCTTAAATTGCTCCGATATTTTAATATCATTTAACAATACTTTAATATATTCCATTTTATTTCCACTTTACAAAACATATGTTCGGGTTGTATAATTAATTTACGAACTTATGTTCTGTTGCAAAAAAATAAATCAAGGAGCTACCGAGCCCATGCATAAGGAAATGCACATTTCATTAACATAATTGTTTATGTTCTTGTGCGAAATGCTGGGCATGGGCATATTTATGGAAAGGACCATTTTGCACTGTGATCTTAATAATTTTTATGCTTCAGTTGAATGCTTATACAACCCATCAATTCGAGATTGTCCTGTAGCTGTTTGTGGTAGTCAGGATTTACGACATGGGATTGTTCTGGCAAAAAATTACATTGCAAAAAAATATCAAATTAGTACAGGAGAAGCTATCTGGCAAGCAAGGCAGAAATGTCCCAACCTCGTGGTTATAAACCCTAACTACTCTTTGTATCTTAAATTTTCAAAGGAAGCACGGGAGATTTTCTCCAGATATACCAACCTTATAGAAGCCTTTGGTATAGACGAATGCTGGCTGGATGTATCTGAAAGCACCGGACTATATGGCTCAGGTGAGAAAATTGCAAACGAAATAAAAGATACCATTAAAAGTGAGCTGGGAGTCACGGCTTCGGTGGGTGTCAGCTTTAATAAGATTTTTGCTAAGCTGGGAAGCGACTTGAAAAAGCCTGATGCAGTTACTGTTATTTCAAAAGAGAACTATAAGGAGCTTGTATGGAAACTACCAGTGGGGGAGCTACTATACGTGGGGCGTTCTACCAAGAAAAAGCTTACCAATATTGGCATTATGACCATTGGAGACCTTGCTGCTGTATCCCCTGCCTTTTTGAGAAAGCTACTTGGCAAATGGGGTAATACGCTGTGGGACTTTGCAAATGGCATGGATGATACTGAGGTTACCATTGCTGACTTCCAAAATGTAATTAAAGGTATTGGAAATAGTATGACTACAGCGAGAGATTTAGTTAATAATAATGATGTGAAGATTACACTTTATGTTCTTGCAGAAAGTGTTGCAGAGCGTTTAAGAAAACATAACTTTATGGGAAATACCCTTCAAATATATGTGAGAGACAATGAACTTAGTTCTATTGAAAGGCAGGCAAAACTCCAGAGTCCAAGTTTTATTTCTGGCGAGATAGCCACTAAGGCCTTAGATATATTTAAGAAAAATTGGAGTTGGGATAAACCTATACGTTCACTTGGGATAAGAGTAACAGACCTTGTTACAGCTGATAGCTATACTCAGCTTTCCTTGCTGGAGGCCCAAAATAAAAGACCAAGGCAGGAAGCTCTTGAAAAAAGTATTGATGCTCTAAGAGAACGTTTCGGTCATTATTCTATTCAAAGAGCACTTTTCTTGGGAGACAAAGCTCTTAATGGCAATCCTGTTGAAGAAAATATTATACATCCAGTTTCATTTTTTAAATAAGCTACAAAATATTGTTTATTCTAGATAAGGTGTTTAAAGGTTGGAAAGAACTAAAATAAGTAACAAAGGGGGTTCGAGTCCATGCATGTACTTTAATGGAATTTTGTTCTAAATGTGGAGCATGGACATATTTATGAGAAAGGTTTATGTTCAAGTAGATGCGGTTTTTTCATCACATGGAGAGCTTACGCCCAAGTCCTTTGTTTGGGATGATGGCAGAAGCTATGAAATTGACAAAGTCTATGACCACAAGCTGTCCGCAAGCCTCAAGGTCGGTGGTCACGGCGTGCGCTATAGATGTAGAGTTATGGGAAAGGATGTCTTTCTTTTTTTTGAAGATGGTCGATGGTTTATGGAAGGTAAGTAGAATAGTTCTAAAAGGAGAAAATGCCCAATGTGTGGACGATATGCTATTTTCACTGAGGAAGAAAATGAGGAATTAAGAGAAATCATAAATAATATAAATGAGCGTTTCAAAATGAAAACTGGCGAAATATTTCCTACCAATGTAGCTCCGATAATTACCGGTCTTTCAAAAAATGAAAGAACAGCCAACCTCTTCAAATGGGGCTTTCCAAACTATAGGCAATCGAGTGGGGTAATTATTAATGCAAGATGCGAAACACTACATGAAAAACCTACTTTCAGAAAGCTTCTCACAAAAGGTCGATGCCTTGTACCTGCCAGCGGATTTTATGAGTGGAAGACTATTGAAAAGCGTAAAGAAAAGTACTTAATTCGTACTACCTCTGATAAATTAATGTACTTTGCAGGTCTTTACAATAACTTCACTGATAAAAATGGACTTCCCTTTACTAGCTTTGTAATAATTACTACTGAGGCAAATAGTCAGATGTCCCAAATTCACACCAGAATGCCGGTTATATTAAGTGGTGCTGAAGCAAAGCTCTGGATGAATGCTAAAAATCCTAAAAACATGAGTAATACAGATACAAATACTAATACTAATACTAATACTAATACTAATACTAATACTAATATCAATTCTAGCAGTGTTAGTACTGATATTTCCAGGCTTCTTAAGCCATATGCTGATGAACTGATATTTGAAAAAGTGGGGTAACTACACATTTTATATTAGCATTGCTCATGTTTTAAAGCTCCTTTTGTTTTTTGTAATGGTCTTATCTCTGAGATAAGCAATCCTACCAACGTAAGTATAATCCCTAACACAGCAATGATAGTAATTTTCTCATGAAGCACAATAACAGAAGCAGAAACAGTTATCACAGGAACCATATAAATGTAAACACTTGTTTTTACTGCACCTAAAACTTTGACCGCAGAGTTCCAGGTTACAAAGCAGAGTGCAGATGCTCCTAAACCTAAAAACAGTATATTTAATACATTAACCGACTGTATCAGGTAAGTTATCTTTGGATTAAATCCAAAGATAGCCAATATAGGAATCATAAACACTAATCCATAGAAAAAAACTCTCCGTGTTGCTTGTACGGTATTGTAGTGAAAACCACTAATTTTCTTTATCAGGACAGAATATACAGCCCATACTACAGCAGCTAAAACAGCCAGTAAATCTCCCATTGGATTTAATTGTAAACAGCTATTTCCATTAAAGCTAATAAGAAAAACTCCCAGCACTGCAAACGCAAAACCTATAAAAAACTGAAATCTCAATTTTTCGCCATTTAAAAACAGGTGCGCAAAAATTGCAGTAAAAAATGGCGCAATAGAAATAATGATACCTACATTAGATGCAAATGTATAAGTCAGGGCAACATTTTCAAGCAAATAATATAATGTAATTCCACATAAACCAGCACCAGCAAAATATAGTTCCTGTCTTTTTTCCTTAATTCTTAGCCTTTTAGGATAAACAATGAGAAGTATAAGAAAACCTATTGTAAATCTTAAAAACAATATTTCAATAGGCGAGATTGTTTTTAAAAGTATCTTAGTTGATATGAAAGTCGTACCCCAAATAAAAATAGTTATAAATGCAAACAAATGGCCTTTAATATCTTTTTTTCTGTCCATAAAAATCCTTTCTTACTTAAAATCAGCTGTGAGAATCCTTAAAAATGTTCATATATTGTTTTGGAGTCAGCCCTATAAACCTCTTAAAAAAGTTAGAAAAATGGCTCTGGTCGGTAAATCCAGTCTGCAATGCTACATCAATTGGCAATTCCCCCTGCTCCAGCATTTTTTTTGCTTTGTTGATTCGTATCGTTTCCAAATAACTATATGGAGAAATACCTTTTTGCTTTGTAAAGGAACGGAGCAAATAATATTTACTCAATCCAGTTAAAACACATAAGTCATCGAGCGTAATACTCTCCATATAATGCATTTCTAAAAAATCACAAATTGCCATTAATTGTGTGCTTTGATCTACTTTTTCTGTTGGTACTCCTTGTTCGGTATACTCTTCAATTAACTGCTCTAAAAGGAAAAAGAAAGTTTCCTCTTTTCTAAAATCCTTTTCTTTCTGCATAATCATCTGGTGCAGTTCCCTTAGTAAAGGAACCAATTCACTGTGAAAAATGACTTGGGGCGTAAAATAAGGCAAATACTCTTTCCCTGTTATTTCAAAAACTAACTTAGTCATAATTTCTGGTTGGATATTGATGCAGCGATAATCCAACGTTTTTCCATCTATTTGTTCGCAAGTATGATTATCGCGGGGATTAAACAACAATAAATCTCCCGGTTTAATAGTATACTCCTTATTTTTACAGGATAAAAACCTCTGACCCTTTTCAATAAAACCAATCACATAATACTCATGAAAATGATTGGGGAATTTTTGCATAATACCTTGAAAATGATAAGCTTCAACCCTTATCTGATCATCATATCGCACCATTCTCATTTCTTGTTTCATATACTTTTCCTCCTGAATTTCTGAACCTTAGTGTACAACAAAGCTGTAATGGTTTTCTTGTACGATATTGCCCTTTTCATTTGCAACAAAATAAAACAACGTTACCCGATACAGAATATAATTTCATAATACTGTAACAAGTAATGTTGTAATTAGAAAAGTCAAGTATTTATTAAAGTACCAGCGTTTCCGAGTCTTCCATCTTCATAATTTTTCCATACTTTATTATGGAAAGCGGTCCATGTCCACCACAAATAATGCAAGGTTTTTGATTATTATTGCCGATATTCGCAGCAAGCCTGGTAACTTGATTTCTCATTTCTTTTGCTTTTTCAGAGTCAGAATTGACACTTCTCATAAGATATGGCGCGAGAGAATTAAATTCTGCTCTTTCTGGAGTAAATCCACTTATATTAACTAAAATATCCCCTGTAAAAATAATCCCATATTTCCTGCACACGAAAACCATTTCGCCACGCACATGGCCACCACTACCCTCAAATACCTCAAATTCGAGCTCTGCAACAGTAAAATCACCTATATGCAGCAATTCATTATGTTCTTCAGGTGTACCTTCATCCATAACATCAAATCTATCTGCACTTAGTGGGATATATCCTGAAATAATTCGGCTTAGCTTGCTGTAGCCTAAGCTAATATCACTATGTTCTCTGTCATCTGGAATTCCAATATACTGACGATTTAAGCTATCAGCACTCTTCTTATTTAGGCAAATTTTTACCCCTTCAAGTTTTGATAAAAGACCACAGTGATCAACGTCTGCATGTGTAATATACACTCTCCTGATTTTTTTCTCCCAATGATAAAATAATTTATTATCAAATAGCTTACTAAAAATCTCAAACATTTCATTTGAATATATGGCATAACCAGTATCTATAAGTACTAGCTCATCAATGGTCTCTAAAACGTACGTATTACTGCCACAGGGTGGTTCAATACTATATAACGTAACTGATTCATTTATTCTTAACTTTTCAATATCAGCTTTAAAATTATTTCCCTGATGCTGGCTTATGAAATATGCAAACCTACGAATATAATCGAATACTTTATTGGGATTTTCACCTTTATCCTGAAGTCTTTGCATAATCCTGTTAGATTCTGATATAAACTCCATTGTTGTTTCATTGCTCAGTTTAAGAAGTATTTGCATCTCATTTGCCAGCCTAATGTAGAAGATAGTATTGTCTAAATTGGTCTCGGAATCGTCATAATCAGTAATATCAATTTGATAAACTTCACTAATATCGTCAAGGAGCATTTTAATTATTTTTGGATTCTCGATTAATAGTCCCATTTTAAAATTCTGATACTCAGAATTAGTTGTGCTTGAGTTCATATATGAAATATTTATACCATATCTATCAAGTATTTTAAGAATTGGCAAAACAGCTCCAGGTTCATCTGGAATTTTTATATTGACTACAACAACTCTGATTTCAGAAATTTTATCATTAATGTACCCTACATTTCCTAACTCCTCCGAGATTTCAGAAAGCTCTTCCTCAGTTGCTTCCACATCAATAAATATTGTATGCAGGTCAACCGCCTTGTTATAGCTGACACGAACAATATTTCCATTATGCTTTGCTATTATTTTTGATGCAAGTAGAAATGCTCCCGTTTTATCAGGTACGCTTGTTACATAAGTTTTTCGTGGCATATAAACCTCCACCTATTTATATTAATAGTTACGAATATGTTCTTTCAATCTTATTACATTAAAAACTAAAAATATCAGTTTTCTTGTATATTGTAGCATAATTCAATGATATAAAAGTAAGAGATTCATAATATTTTAATACTTTTAATATGTAATAGTAACCTTACAAAATTCATCTCCCCGTGCATCATTTTTCAAACAAACTAAGTTGAATAGAATTAACTTTGTTTTCATATGAAGGCATTTTCGAAGAAATTCCATACTTATAGCAAGTCTCACTAAATACATTGTTAAGCTTTTTATAATTGTTAGAAAAACAATTATAATTTGACCCATATCTTTTTTCGTATTTTTGTTTAAAACCCGGAAACATATCATCTAACTTTTGAAAGTAATATACCCTCTGTCTATCCCTTAAAGTCATTCCGAAAAAGGGAACAATACTTTTAACACCATAGTCTTTCGCCCTCTTAATAATCTCTACAATATTCTCTTCATTATCCTCAATAAAAGGTAAGATTGGCATCATTGTTATGCTGGTACATATACCAATAGTTGAAAGAATACCAAGGGCTTTAAGCCTCTCACTTGGTGATGGAGCGAAAGGCTCAACTTTTTGTGCCAATTCGTCACTAATTGTTGTAATTGTAATCGATACTGATGCATATATCTTATTAATTTCTTCAAGTATTTCTATATCTCTAAGAACCAAGTTGCTTTTCGTTGTTATATGAACGGGAAACCTGAATTCTGCAATAGTCTCAAGCATTTTCCTTGTTAGGTTCAATTTCCTTTCAGAAAATGTGTACGGGTCGCTCATGGCACCAGTTCCAACTGTTCCCTTTATCCTCTTGGATGCAAGTTCTTTTCTCAGCAGCTCTATAGCATTTGTTTTTACAATTAAGTCAGTAAAATTTTCTATACCATAACATTCACTTCTTGAATCACAGTATATACATTGAAATTCACAACCACGGTAAATATTAAGATTATATTTTACCCCGAACCACTGTGATGGTTTTTTACATGTTGTTAATATTGATTTTGCTTGAATTTGCTTTATCATCTAGCATCCAATACCCTTCTATAATTGTCTTTTCTTGTAGCGTGGTATACATCAGATATCAAATATAAGAGTTTTAGGTCCGGTAAGAGTTTTCGCCCTCCGAACCGTATGCATATATGAGACGCCTGCTCCCCTTCTTAATCCTTTAAAGCGATATAAATATGTATTTCTTGGATCTGCAAATTATCAGAATTGTTTTGATACTCCTCAAAGTCAGCGCCATACTTTCTATCAAGGGGCAGTTCCCAGAGTCTTGACCAAAACTCACCAACTGCCTGCTGTACATCTCCGTTAATTATAAACCTTGCATACTTTCCTCCAGGAATCTTTTTTGCCACCATGTTAGCAGGTACACTATTAGCATTGCTAACTTCACAGCAGGCCAAAAAACTGTATGGCTTTGTAAAATCACCCTCATAGTCAGTATATAAACCAATGGTCTTAGCGTTTACTCTGGCAGAAATGGTATCATAAGCACCTTTTCCTAAAAATTCACCCCAAAGCTTCCCAATATCTGTCATCGCCTTATTGTTCTCATTTGTGGTTCTGACCACAGGCCCTATTACTGTCTTTTCCTCTAAAGTAATAACCTCATAATTCATATTCTCTAATCTCCTTTGTTTTTGATAATTAAAGAATATCATGTTAAATATGACATAAGTGTGTCATATTTAAGATTTATTTATTTCTAGGTTTGATACAATTCTTTACTATTCAATAATATACGTTATCTGGTGATATATAAAGATAGCGGCCGAAGAAAGTTTGTGAACTTAAGCGAGGTAATTATTTGTAAAAAATAAAAAGAAATAGTGCAACTATTCCTAAAGCAAAAAAAGCAATATTTAACCCTGTATCATAAGAATTTTTATTATCAGATTCATTATTAAATAAAACTGATATTCCTTGAAACACAAGAAGTACTAATGATTGAAATATTACAAAATTAAAAGATATATCTTTTATAAAACTACAATTAAATACAATAAGTAAAATTTCTATTAGTAAACCTAAAAACATTAGGCTACCCAACGTTCTAAAGAGAATGGATTTTGTCATTAATTTCACCTGATACATATTTTTTTATAATTATATCATTATTTACAAGTAAAGGATATAAGAAGATTACAAAGTAAATAGTTAATATCCCAACTGCTTTCCTACAATAATCACTTTTATCCTATCTTTGACAAACTGCCCTCTAATGATTGTAAAATCATTACATATTCTATTAGGACTATTACAATCAACACAATAGCCTAAAGTAGTACATGGTGTGTTTTTACCTAATCTTTTTGCGTCTATTGGAGCAGAGTAATTCCTAACTCTTTTTTCTGCTTCTTCTATGTTCCTAACAATTTTATTTATACCAGTTACTATAATAACCTGTTTAGGCCCATAAACCATTGGTGCAACCCTGCTTCCATTACCATCAATATTGTAAAGTTCTCCATCTTCTGTTAATGCATTTGTACTGCACATAAAAGTATCAGCAGAAAAGTTTTGTATATAAATTTGTTTTTTTTCCTCACTTGTAATCCCTTCTCTGTACTTATCTAAAAAAGTGTAATTTCCTTCTCGCAGAAAATCTATAGCACCTGTTTCAAAAAGTGTCATTGAATCCCCTACACCCACTACAGAATTTTCATCTATAAGTTCTTTTAGAAGTCCTTTTAATTCAACATCATCCTTAACAAAAAAACCCGCCATATTGCGTTTTCTTAGATTCTTTATTGTTCTCTCAATTTGTTTATCTAAATACCATGAAACATTATTATCCATTTGATGTTGTCCCTTCCATGAACAAGGGTTAACACTTATTCATATCAATCAAATCCAACCCATCTAATAAATCTGATGCAACAAAATGTAAGCTACTTATAAACACTCAATGCTTCTTCTAATTTTCCTACAACAATACCTCTAATATGCTCTGGTTCTATTACCTCTACAGAACTACCAAAGGACAAAATATAGCCATAAACCCAATCATCTTCATCATATCTAACTGTAACCTCAAAGCTCCCATCTTCATTTCTAATGATATTTGATTCATCAAACTCGTCATAAACACGATATGCAACACATGCTTTAAAATGTAATTTTAATTGGACTATGTTAGAATTTTCTCTTGTGGCACCATCTAATATTACCTGTGGCAGTTCCCTATCAAAGGCATTTTCAGTGATTATAATATTTTTTATTCTATTTAGTTTAAATATCCTATATGCCTGTTTTGTTAAGCAGTAACCTCTTAAATACCAGGTTTTATCCTTGAACCACAGCTGTAATGGTTCTACTGTTCTACTTGTTTTTTCACCATAAGAACTATAGTACTCAAATGTAATGATTTTTTTATTAACTACAGCTGTTTTGAGCAGGCTGAATTTTTCCCTATCAGAATCACCCCAACTGGAGAAATCTACATCAATCCAATTAAAATCAATTTTTTTAAAGAGACTCCCAAGCTTTAAAATAACATTATCAACCTCTGGATATTTTATAGCATTTAGACTTTGTAACGCTGCCAAAATTTCATTCTGCTCATTATCTGATAGAATTGATTTATTTAGCACAAAATTATCCAGTAAACTTATTCCTCCGCCCTTTCCTTTGCTCATATACACAGGTATACCAGCTGCTCCCAACGTTTCTACATCTCTGTAAATTGTGCGTACAGAAACCTCAAAATGCTCTGATAATTTTTTTGCAGTAATGGTTTTTTTATTAAGCAGGATATATACCATCTCAAATAATCTATTAATTTGCATCAGCCTATCCTCCATTACTTATTATAACATGAATATATGCCAGCAGCATGTCATATTAAAAAAGCACCTACCCATAACATAATAGGTAGATGCATTAATATTTAAGAATTTTTCTCTAAAAACTCTGAGCTTTTTTCAACACAACCAACACATGAAAGCTTTCTCAGACCTCTTATTTGTTTACACTCTAGTGCACCTGCATTTTCTAAAAAATACTTTTCGAGTTGCTCTAACTTTTCTTTGTCCTGCTGCTTGCTCATAATATACTTCACTGCGTAAAGAGCACCACATAATCCATCTGGAGCTCTACCCCCTCCATAGTTTTTAAATGCTTCAACTATACCTTCTTCTATATTAAAATCATCCTTAAATGCACTTAAAACTGCTTGTGCACAGTTCATTTTTTGACATCCCTCTTGGCCTAAATAGTTATTTTTAGCTTTTATAGCTGACATATACTATATCCCCCTTGATAAATAAAATCCTCATAATAGTTCATATTAAAAACAATAATAATTAATGAATTTACAACTAAATATCAACTTCTATTTTACACGAATTATACTTCTAGAGCAAAATATAATTAATACCAAAGAACTTGACATAAAATCAGTTCAGATGTAGAATCAGCCTAATAACTTGAATTGCCGACTCAACTTTTCCAGTTGAAAATATACTCACACTACATCACACACTCGGAGGACTTTATATGTATTGGTTAAAAAATAATTATAAAGGCATTTTGTTATCATTTATTATTGCAGTAATAGCAACCTTATTAGGTAATGCCTTCCCAATTATAGGTGGTTCTGTATTCGGTATAATAATTGGTATTATAATAAATAATACCATTGGAAAGCCTACCGCAACTGTAAAAGGAGTGAAGTTTACTTCTAAAAAAATTCTTCAATACGCAATCATTCTTTTAGGAACAGGACTTAGTCTGACTCAAGTTTTGAAAACAGGTCTTGATTCTCTAGCAGTAATGATATTTACTCTAATTTCAGCTTTTATAGCAGCATATTCTTTCGGGAAACTACTTAAAGTTCCCTTTAACTTGACTAGCCTAATTGGGGTAGGTACTGCAATATGCGGTGGTTCAGCTATTGCTGCTGTCTCACCTATAATAGAGGCAGATGAAAAAGAAGTTGCTTATTCAATATCAACTATATTTTTCTTCAACATTCTAGCTGTACTAATATTCCCACCACTTGGACACTTATTGGGCTTCACCGATACTTCATTTGGTTTATGGGCAGGAACTGCAGTTAATGATACTTCATCAGTTGTTGCAGCAGGCTATGCTTTTAGCAACGAGGCTGGTGCCTATGCTACTATTGTAAAACTGACACGTACAACAATGATTATTCCAATATCATTAATCTTTGCAGCAGTAACAATATTTAAAAAGAAGAAAGCTGCTAAAGCTGATAATACAGTGAACTATAGCATTACAAGTATTTTCCCCTGGTTTATAGTTGGGTTTTTGATAGCTTCCTTATTAAATACCTTAGGAGTGTTCAGTGCTAATGTTGTTGAAATTCTATCAACTACAGGTAAGTTTTTAATCGTAATGGCTTTATCTGCTGTAGGACTTAGTGCTAACTTTAAAGACATGCTGAAAACTGGATTCAAACCTCTTATTCTAGGTTTAATTATATGGTTTGTAGTTTCAATAGTTAGTATAGGAGTGCAGTTTGCTACCGGGCAAATATAAACATAACAGAGTTCTTGGCTTCAGGCGGAGTTTTTACTTCTTTTACTTTATTCTGGATAAATATTGTAAATTTTGCCTATACTACAGATATATTATTTTAAATATCAACTTTAGACATTATGGCTATGATATATTAAAAAATACTTCTGTAATGAGGTGGTTTGAGTGAGAATACCTACACATGTTGGGATTATCCCTGATGGAAATAGAAGATGGGCATTATCAAATGGAATGAGTAAAGAAAAAGGATATGCAACTGGTCTCGAGCCAGGATTAGCTGTGTTTAAGCTATGCGAGCAAATGGGTGTAAAGGAATTAACCTTTTATGGCTTTACTATAGACAATAACAAGCGACCTCTATCTCAAAGACAAGCTTTTACAAAAGCTTGCGTAAATGCAGTTAAAATGCTCTCTAATGAAAATGCTTCTTTATTAGTAGTTGGAAATAGCGAATCACGAATGTTCCCAAATGAGTTAATTAGTTTTACCACCAGGAAAACCTTTGGAACTGGTAAAATGAAGGTTAATTTTCTTGTGAACTATGGCTGGAAATGGGATTTAAGTCACCCAAAAGAAGACACAAACAAAAAACCGAATATTACTAAGAGTATGAAATCCTCGGATATTTCCAGGCTTGATTTAATTATTCGCTGGGGTGGCCGAAGAAGATTAAGTGGCTTTTTGCCTGTGCAATCTATTTATGCAGATTTTTATGTAATTGACCAATACTGGCCAGATTTTGAACCCAATCAGTTCTATCAAGCCTTAGAATGGTATGATAAACAAGACATTACTCTTGGAGGATAACGTCATCCCTTAAACGACTTTTAAAATATCGCAAATCCAGCTGCTATTGAGGCAAGGTTAGCAAGTAAAGTATAAATAGCTATTCTTCTTTTTTCTGTCTTGCCAAACAGCTTTAGATAAGCTATATACTCTGCGAAAAATACAAGAAGCTCTCCTATCATCAAAACCAGAAAGTAGCCTGTATTAAATGGCATTTTATAAAGAAGTGGATAGTCAAATATCATCCCAAAAGTAAGTAAAGTTTGGGTTACCAGGTTAACTCCTGCAATAATAACAATCCTCTTTTTTTTTCTATAAAAAAATGGAATGGCAATGAGCAGCTCAATCACCAAGGTAAGTATGACTCTCCATAAATAATCCATAAAGAACTTACTATTTAGCTCAACACCTTTTTTCAGAACATTACCACTGACAGACAATACTTTATTATTGCCCATATCATACTTCACATGAGCATTAAAGTGGTTGTTATGGATGATGTCCGATACCTGCACTGTACCATCGGACTTCTGAATGATAATTTTGAACACCTTAGGAACACCCACATATCCGAAGGAATGTTTCATTGAAAGCACATTTCCATTATTATCTGTTTCAGCAGGTTTTCCAGTAAGCTTCCCATTTAGTAACCAAGTTCTCATAAGAATTGCTTTCCAGCCATCTTTATCATATTTATAAATTGGCTGGTCATACATACTCTTATATTCTTCCCATTCATTTGCTGCTATAAAACAGCTATATTCAGCGTCATTTCCAAGCAGATCTAGATAATAATTACTATCATCTAAATTTACAACAGTAATCTCAAGGGTTGGTTTAGGCCCGCTATCTGCAAATACAATGCCACAGTTTAAAATGAAAAATAATAAAATGCATGAAAGACCTGTAATACAATATTTTAACCGCATTGTTATAAACTCCTTTTCTCAATAACTGAAAAACCTTTTATTCTTGCTGGCTGAACTACAAATAGAGCACTATTTATTGTTTTCATAAGTCCACCCAAAGTCATTGTGATAAATCATCAGCTTTGTCATACCACCATCGATTGTGATATTCTCACCAGTAATAAAAGAAGCTTTATCACTACAGAGAAACATCACCATGTTAGCAATATCATAAGGATTCCCAACCCTGCCTGCAGGATGCTGTGTATTATCCGCCCCATGAAATTCAGTACCACAGGTATCAATCCATCCGGGGCTAATGGAATTTACTCTTACTTTTCCTGAGAGACTGACTGCAAGGGCGTGTGTTAATGCCGAAATCCCACCTTTTGCAGCTGTGTAGCTCTCTGTATTGGGCTGGCTCATTTGAGCTCTACTAGATGAAATATTTATAATTGCCGCCCCTTCGCTAAAGTTGTTAATAAATAATTTTGCCAACATGAATGGAGCTGTTACCCCCGTTCGAAGAACATAATTAAACTCATCATAGGAGCAATTTTCAATCCCTCCTCGTGAAAAGCAAGCATTATTGATAATATAATCCACCCTACCGTATTGAGCTAAAACTTTTGAAGCAAATGCATTTAGAATTTCTTCACTGGCAATATCACCAACGTAATAATTGTTAGGCAACTTATCAATAACACATACATGTGCCCCTTCTTTTTTAAATTCCTCGCAAATAACCTTCCCTATACCACTTGCACCGCCGGTCACAATGGCTACTTTATTATTAAACATGTTCGTCTCCTAATCTTTATTACCCATTATCTAACTAATCTGCAACAATAATATATCAATAATTTTTCGCATGTTCAACTTTCATCTGTAACTACTTTTTATTATCCTAAATAATAATGCCTGCAGTACAATAGCTACCCATACAGGTATTGCTGCTCTAAGTTTATTAAAAACAAGCCCTCTAAATAAAATTTCTTCAAACAGTGGAACTACTGTTACCATTGTTATTATTGAAACTATATTTACAAAAAGAGTATTTCAATTTAGTTTAAGTAAGGTAAAAGCTCTCCGTTTTTAAGTCACAGTAATACCTTCCCTCATTAGCTGTGAATTTAAGTACACAATAGTCTGGGTCATTAACACCCTGCTTATAGAATATTTTGTCGCCTGTTTTCCATAATGACTTTTTAACATCAACATCCTCTAAGACCTCCATTGTGCCTTTGAGCATAACCCCTTCATAACGTATAATTCCCTTATGGTAAAAGTATAAACTTGCATTAGGATTTTTTCGATATTGTTCAACACGCATAGATGAAGTATTTGTTGAAAAAAAGAATACTCTATTAGCTTCTATTTTTCTCGGTGGAAGCATTGCTTTTTGATTTGGAAAACCATCACTGTCAACAGAAGCTATAAATGCGATTTTTTGTCCCTTAATAAACTTAAAAATCTTATCCAATTCTATTTTCATTTTTTCTCTCCTGCAAATAATTATATTTAAACTACGAACACAAATCATGCTTATATCCTACCTTTTAACAAGTAGGCAATGTGGCCTTTCATAATAACTTCGGCCAATAGTTTCTTTCAAATCAGAAACTGTTAATGTAGCAATATGACAACTCTTTATAATTGGAGCTTTATGTTCATCAAACCAAGTGCTCCATAATTCAATGTCAGATGCGACCTCCAAATGTTTGGATATATAATTTATAAGTTCTTGTGCTCTACTTTCGGTATATCTCAATGTAAGATAGGAAAAATACTTTTTATTTGAATAGGTTTTCGCTTGAATAAAGTCATTATCTTCTTTGATTTCTAAGTCATAAAGTCCTTCTTCACTCAAGCAGAACAACACATTCTTCGCTTGACGGTCTATTTCCATATCTTTTTGATACCAATCGGGCAATTGAATCCCTCTATTTTCAGCCTCTTCTATCGACAAAAACTCTACATTAGGATTCAATCTATCTTTCATTTTACTATTACTTGCTAAAAACTGATACAAACTCATAATTTCACTTCCTATCAAAGGTATATAAATAATTTTCTACTAAATTCAGAGAAATGTATGAATCTATTAATTTCCATTGTTTTTAATAGCATTATATATTTTTTCTGCAGGTACCAAGAATTTTTTTGTATCAAAACTCTTATTAAATGCTTTTGAAAATACGTTAGCTATAATCTCTGCTATTTCATTTACAGTACTTTTAGCATTAATTTGCCTTGCAATCTTTTTAGATTCAATATCAAATTCATCATTAGGTGCCTCTGGTAACAAACCATAAAGGTTAAAGTCATCAATTGCTTTCTTTACTATTTCAAACATTTTTATCATCTCCATTTAATAATGCATATCCTATCCATTCCCCTTTTGTTATCGCATAACAAATTTCTCCTTCAGTACTTTCTCCTGATAATTCAAATCTTCTAACTGTTGGAACTCTATTCATTATGGTTTTTTCTAGTACACTTCCAGATTTCGGATTAGCTTCTCTGTGATATGCTTCCAGCTTCTCAAAATCTGATTTAAATAACATATACTCTATTACAGCATTTAATGCTTCCAAAGCATATCGGTTTCCCCAATAGTCTTCACCAATACAATACTCTATTTCTGCTGTTGAAACATCTTCATACACTCGGCAAAATGCAATCTGTCCAATATTCACATTGCCCTCTTTTAAAATAATGGCCCATCGGTAAAAGCCATTATCACTATATTTTGAAATCCATTTATCAAGTAATTCCTGAACCTGTTCCTTAGATGAATAAACCGGCTCTCCGTATTCTAATTGAACCTTTGGATTTGATGCCCAATTGTTATACATATCATCGGCATCGCCATCTTTAAATTGACGTAAAACCAATCTTTCTGTCTCAATAGTTTGAGTTCCTATATGTTTAAACATATTCTGACCCCTATAATCAAACAAATTTTTTATAAACAATCTTTACTTTTGAAATCCTTAATACTCATCAGCTTGTTCGACTTCCAAAGCCATATTATCAAAAATATAATGCTCAAAAGCATTATTACTGCCAATAAAGTGTTTAGCATTATGGGCATTCCAGTTGTCTTTACATTTTGTGTGCCTCCTGTTATGCTGTTGTAAACAAATGTATCAATATTTTCTGTTGTATCAAATCTGGATATTCCAAGAAGTATACTGATTTCGTCAAACCCTTTAATTAACATTGTAGAAATATTAAGAATTGCATGAATCAAAACCGGAAGCCATATTGATTTTGTAACCATAAATATAATTCCAAGTAGTAATCCTATTATAAAAGCACATATTGCACTAGTTACGTTACCTTTTATTATCCCAAATAATAATGCCTGCAATACAATAGCTACCCATACAGGCATTACTGCTCTAAGTTTATTAAAAACAAGCCCTCTAAATAAGATTTCCTCAAAGAATGGAACTACTACTACCATTGTTATTATTGAGATTATATTAATAAAAATAGTATTTCTTATCATCACTAATGCGTCTTGAATTATAAATAATTTATATAGGTTTAGCAATCCCTTGTTATATATTAGTTCGTTCCATGCGCTATTATTTAGTATCAATAAATATAGTAAAGATATGAAGAATCCAATAAGAATGCCTATAAAAATATTTTTTGCACCAGCTTTCGAAAACCCGCAGTTTGCAGTCATCTTTTCTTTGAAAACTAGTTTATATAAAATATAGCATATCAGCATTGAGATAATTATTGGAACAACCATCATTAAACTGGTATTTACCTCTCTTAGAATTATTGCACCTCTCCATGTTTTGGGATCTGAATAGTCGGGCTCGAAGTGGAATATCCCATTTCCCATCGCTTTAGCGATTATTAATTGTAAAACCATGTATGTAACTACTAATAATATACTCCAGGCAATGCTTTTAATATGCTTTGACATATGACCTCTCTAATGAATGATTTTAATTTAGGCAATTTTGCCTCTCTTCGAATTTCAATAATATTTTCAAGTTAATTTAATTCTCCATAACTTAGCATTTTGCTTATTTTGCAAACAACACATGATATTCGTCCTTAGTCAAAATATATTTCTTGGCATCATAAGTTTTGTCAAAGGATTCATATGTACCATCACAATAATATCTAAATCCGCTTTTTTCGATTACTCTTTTCGATTGTAGATTAAAAGCTTTATGACCACACCATAAAACATCTACTTTAATCTCATCAAAAGCATATTTGATTGCTTCTCGTACAGCTTCAGTCATAAGCCCTCTGCCCCAGTATGCCTTGCTTAAAACATACCCAATCTCTCTCTGATTATCAGCTATGTAATTTGGGTCAGCAGTTCTCTTATGTAAGCCTAAAGAACCGATTACTTTGTTTTCTTCTTTTAATACCAAAGCATACTCTATGTCATTATCAATAAAGTCTTTTAATATTGTTTTAGTAACTTCAATATTCTCATGATGCGGCCATCCAGTCATATCGCTGATACCTTCAACTCTGGCATACTCATAAAAATCAAATAAATCCGATTCTCTCCAATTTCTCATTATCAGTCTTTCAGTTTCTAACGTTTTCATAATACCTCCCAAATAAACAATCATCATTTTGCACATTTAACTGATGTACATTTAATAAAGCATGTGAACTAAAGCTTTACTCAACTTATTCATAAACAATATCATAAAAAAGGTTAAATCTTTTTAATGATGATATGTAGTATATTAATTGTTTTTACTTCGAATATAAAACTAATATATCTTAAAAATTTAATCCTTTTTTACAAGACCTATAATAGAAGTAATTAACCCCACAAGCACTATCACATATTCAATACCTTCAAGGTTAGAATTAGGGTCAACTGCAATTATTCCCCCTAATAAAGTTATGTTTATACCTAAAAGCATTACTTTTAAGCCAGAAACACCTTTCTTTAACGCTAAAATAACAAATCCCTCTATCAAAACTGACAGAACCAAAAAAATTAGCAGTGCTGGTATGAGTGCCATTTTTTATTTCCCCTTTCTAGTGAATATTTTGATAAAATTCTTTTGGTCTTTTCGATTTGTATATCCACATTGAAAATAAAACTGATGGGCTTTTTCTCTGTTAAAACTGGATACAAGACGAACCCCAATACAATTATTATCTTCTGCCCATTGTTCGACAGTCATCAGAAGCTGCTTACCTATCCCTCTTCCTCTGTATTTTTCATCAACAGCAATTGCCATTATGTTTTTTAGTGAATCAGAATATGTACATTCATAATCAGCCCCATGAATATAGCCAACTATCAAATCACCATCGCAAGCAACCCATATTTTATCTGTTTCCCTATTTATAATAAATTTCAATCTCTCTTTTGTTTTTTCTTCGGAATACTCATATCCAAGTTCGTACTTGTTTAATTCATAAATATAATGAGTGTCATTTTCTGTTGCTTTTCGTATTTCAACCATGGATTCTCCTCCTCATAAATATTGATAACCATACATCAATGTATCTTATTACAATTCAATAAATACAATAACCCATTATATGGAAAGCGCATAATAAAACCATTGCCTCAGGTAATTTACCTTATACTGGTACTGTAAGTGTACCAGTTCCAATTATACATGTAAATCCTTTATAATTAGTATCATTAAAGTTTTAAGTAGATAGATATGAAAGGGAACAAGTATTAGAGAAACTGAAGTTTGATGCAAGTCCTATCGCATAAAATTAGCCTTATAGGGATACAAATTTTCATTTCATTTTTCATACTTTTGTCTATATTGTAGAGATTTCCATCTCTAGCTTTTGTATTACCTCTTATAAATCCCACAAACTCAGCTCTTTGAGATTTTCTGCTTCACTTTTAGGCAACGGTTTTGAGAATAGGTATCCTTGAATTTTATCGCATTTATACTTCATCAGGTAATCCATCTGATCCTGTATTTCAACCCCTTCAGCTACAATAGCCATTCCTAGTGATTTGCCCAAGGATATTATATTTTGCGTTATAGTATTACTCTCATTTTCCAATGATACATTATCAATAAAGCACTTATCTATTTTTAAAGTGGAAATAGGTAATTGTTGTAAATAACTTAGCGAAGAATATCCTTTACCAAAATCATCGAGTGCGATACTTATTCCCCTATTACTTAACAACTGTAATTTTTCAAAAACAGCCTCAAATGACTCAATTAGCACTGATTCTGTTATTTCCAACTCAAGCAAACTAGGCTCTAGCTGAAAATACTCAAGAATTTTTAATACCTTATCAGTAAAGTCAGCCTGCAAAATCTGTATTGTTGATATATTAACTGAGACTGTTAACAAAGGGTATCCTCTTTTATGAAGCTGACTTATAAAATCACATGCCTGAACTAATACCCATTCTCCCAGTGGTATTATTAAATGTGTATCCTCTGCCACTTTAATGAACTTCATTGGAGATACAAACCCCAATTCAGGACTCTTCCATCTCAGCAACGCCTCAAATCCAGTTATTCTGTTTATATTTAAGTCAAACTGAGGCTGATAATAAAGCTCAAATTCATCCCTTTCCATAGCTAAATGAAGATATTTCTCAAGACTCATTCGTTCACTAAAGGCTGTATTCATGCTCTTTTCATAGATTGCATGCCTGTTTTTTCCATCCTCTTTTGCCTTATACATGGCAATATCTGCAGCCTTAATTAACTCTTCTATGTTATCACCATGGTCTGGGTACATTGCCAGGCCTATACTAATGCTAATATGTACAGCCATATTATCTACAGTAAACTCTTCGCTATAGCTATAACGAATATTAGAAATGAGATTTTCGGCTTGACTCTGCTCAATTCCCACCTCTAACATAATAAATTCATCACCGCCGAGTCTGTAAAGAATACCATTCTTATTGATATCTAATGCTAATCGTTCACTAGCCTTCTTTATTAATTCATCTCCAAATTCATGTCCCATTGTATCGTTTATATACTTAAAATTATCTATGTCAATAAATAGCAATGCTGCTTTTTTGATAGACTTATCTGAGAACAGCTCCTTGGCATCCTCATACAAGGAACGTCTATTGGGCAGTCCTGTTAAAACGTCGTGAAGTGCAAGAAATGTATATTTTTCCTCACTTTCGGCTAAATTTTTCTGTATTTTACATATACTCTCCAGCTGATTTTTTAGTTCTTCATCAGTTGCAACCAATTCTTCATATGTTTGGGTTAACTCTTCATTGCTATTAGCAAGCTGTACTTTTATATTTCTTATCCTCTTTATATATAATAGTAATATCACAAGAAAAATTACCATTACAACAAATGCAATCAACACTACTAAAACAAGCGTCTTGTAAGTTTCGAAAAAAGAAAAGGGCTTATTTATAATTTCAGCATCTTTAGGCAGCTTGGAAAATGGAATATCAAATCTTTTTAACTGATTATAATCAAATACTTTTCTGGATATGTTCGGTGAAGAAACCGGAATATTATCAGCCTCTTCTCCATTTAAGATACGAAGTGCCAGCTCTGCAGCATAGTTTCCCGAGAGTCTTCCGCTAATCATATTTCCACCAATAGCACCCTTGTTTAATCCAAAATCATACTGGTGATACAATGGAACACTGCTATGCTTACCAATTTCATTTGATGCCAAATTAAATTCTAAAATATTACCAGTCACATCACTATAGTATGTTGCAAATAAAACGATACTTCTATTGTCAAGTTTACTCACAATTTCAAGTAGTGTATTAAAGTTTACTCCATTTAGCTCTTTTGTATTTAAATTCTTATTCATGGCTTTTATTTTATCGGTAATTAGCTTACCTGTGGAAAGCCCGCTTTCAGAATTATCAAAAACAATATACACATTTTCTATAGATGGATTAATACTTAAGGCCATTTTAATTGTTTCAGTTGGGTCAATTTCTTCAACAACACCTGTAAAATTCTTATATTTGCTTTTTATATCGGATACAAACGATTGATTTATTCCAGAAAAAACAATAGTTGCATTAGAAAATATCTCCTCTCTGTTTTCAAGGGCAAATATAAATGCTAAATCATCAGTAGTAATTATTAGATCTAATTGCTTACCCTGATATTTATATTTATAATAGTCGTACAAATAATTCAGATTTTCTTCATACGGATAATTCTTCCAATCAAGGTTTTCCACATAGATAGCACTACTATTATTAGCTTCTTCTATTTTTTCGATAATTCCATGGTTCTGGTCTTTAGTCCAAGTAGTTCCTTCGTTATATGAATTCAAAATAAGAATATTCTTTTGGGGCTGTATTTCAGGTTCTTCTGCATAAACATGATTGGCTGTAGCAATTATAAATGAAAACATAAATACTATCAGAAGAATTTTTTGACAAAAACCTGTTCTCATATATATACCTCAAATAATTAAATAATTATGCAAATCAAAATAAATGAGTAGTACTATAAACAAAGAAAATTTTTCCAATACATTACTATAGTATACTAAATTATGCTATTATTCAACATATTCGGTAATTAAAATATTATTTTTATATATTTATATTTTATAGGATATTTAACAATAATCATTATAGTGTTCAAATTCTTCTTTTTTCTGACAATACCTGCCTTTAGGACAGTGTCCTAAAGGCAGCATAAACTCATGACTGGCGGCAGTGCTTCTCGGCATTATCTTCTTTGCCTCTGTTTCCCACTTGTATTCCTGTGCGCTCTGGTACTATCTTATCTTGTGATAAAAGAGCTGCTAAGGTTTTTTTTGTAGTAGTTATAGATATTCTCAACACGCTTTTCAGCCTGTTTGTCATATCTGATATCTGGGACATGACTGACAAAGCTCTGAATGTATTCGGTTAAGTCGGAGTAAATCAATTCACTTGCCTCATAGCAAATATACTGCTCATCCTCATAAATCTTGTATTGCTCAAGGTCAGAAAAACTAATCACCTGTCCGTAAATAAAGGCGTAATCACTTTCAACGTTGATTTCTGATTTGTCATACATGAAAATATAAAACAGCGGGATAAAGGTTCCAGAATCGGCATCAGTATATTTTGCAGATGGAAGTAATGCTGAAACAGTAAGTACAGTTTCCTTTTCTGTAGCCAGCATCTTAAATTTGGCATCGCTGCTAAACCAGTGTTCTCCAATAAGCAGGTGCTGTTCCTTGCTTGAAATAGAGTTATCAAAAATAATATCAGAAGGTATATCTACCAAGAGAGAAAATGGCGAAACAGAAGAAACTATATTTCCATCAAACTTCTCAAACAGTTTTGTATAGGTCTGCACATAATTAGCGTTCAAAGTTCTCCGCTCATCAATATCAAAGGTGATATCTTCAAAGTAAAATTGCAGACTTTCAGAAATTGACTGTAGGATTGTTTTATCTGCTTGAACAGGTGTTACGGGGACATCAGCGGTAACGATGGTATCCGAAAACTTTACTGTACACATCCAATCCTGCCCAAAAGTGAAATTATTGTTTGTCAGAATAAAATAGTAATTGTCATTGGTCAGCGGTTTCTCCAATACGCCAATGTCATAAGCATTTGATAGGTCAATTGTCATTGTACCGCTGGAATTAGCCGCTATTTTTGTTCCCTCAAAGATAATATCATCTGAAATAGGAGTAATTTCCTCCCCGGTACTCCACAACATAAGTTTGAGCTTGGACTGGAAAACAAGGTCTTTATCAGACCTGTTTTCTACCTTTATGGAAACAATCCCGTTTTTCTCATATGTCGCCGAAAAACCCAAATCGTCACCAGACATAGAGGAAAACATATTAATAGTAAAGGCGGTCAACGAGAAGCAACAAGCAAGTACCACAACCAGAACTGCTACTGTTCTGGCAGGATGACGAATGGTATATCGGGAAGCAAGCTCAACACCAGTTTTTTCTTTAAATATGCCCTTGATATTTTGAAGATTAGTTTTCTTGAATGAGGGTGTGTTATTATTCATAGGTCAAAACCTCCGTCTTTAATAGGCAATGATTTTTTAATCTTTGTTTCGTTCGATACAAATGGTTTTCCACTTGTCTGATAGGCATATCAAGGGAAAACGCTATTTCTTTAGGTTTTTGCTCATAGTAGTAACGGCGCACAATAATTTCGCGGCAAGGATCTTCCAGAGATTTGATGGCTGCAATTAGTGTACGCTTTGTTTCTTCCGACAGCATATCCTCCGCAATTTCCAAAGTGTCAATAATCAGTTTGTTATCCAAAGAAATTACGTTTTGTTTTGAGAGTTGACGATACTTGTCTGTTGCTCTGCTCCGCGCCACTAAAGCGAGATAGGATTTCAACTTACCTCGTCGTGCTTCAAACTTTTCAGGCTTTTGCCACAGATATATGAATACATCAGCAACACATTCTTCAATATCTTCTGTGCTCCCGACGTTCTTTAATATCGTACTCGCAATAGACCATAGCAAATTGGAATATCTATCAATCGTGTAATTGATAACTGCTTCATCACCTTTTTTAATGGCAGCTATAATCTGCACATCATTCACTTCAACACCTCCATATCTTCTATTTAACCGGTCACATATAGTACGAGAAAAAAACCGAAAACACTCAAACTGTTTGAAAAACATTTTGTCCCTATATACCCTACTCATTACACGATAAAATGTAACACGTGATAACTATTATCTATTGTCTAACAGAAATGCTTGTGCTATCATAAACACAGTTCTTTATTGTGTATAGACACATTATCTACATTTATAATTAGTTTATTGGAGGCTTAATGTCAATAAAATCTTTATTTAATAGGAACAACTTAATTTACATAGCAACAATTATTCTTTCTATTATTCTATTGTTAATAGGCAATAGAATAACCACTAAAAATTTAGATCTATTAAACGGAGGGGATGAGGCACAATCTCATGAAGCCTCTGTGATTAAAATATTATCTAAAAAAAGCACAGAATATAATTTAGGTGGAGATTCCCCTGAGGTTGGTGCACAAATTGCTTTTTCTGCTAGAATTATTTCAGGCAATCAAAAAGGGACTGAAATAGTTGCATTACAGACAGTAGACCCTTTTACAGGTACTTCTTTAAAGGTGGTTGAACCTGGAGATAAAGTTATTTTATATTACACAGATAATCAAGACTCTGAATATGATTGGATATTGGCTGAATACTTGAGAACAGACTCTCTAATAATCCTAGCAATAGTATTCTTTATATTTTTATTAATCTTTGGTCGTTTTAAAGGCTTCAATACTATAGTATCCTTAGTCTTTACATGTGTGGCCATATTTGCTGTTTTTGTTCCTTCAATTTTACAAGGCTATAACATATATTTTTGGTCAATAATCACCTGTATATTTATTATAACCATGACCTTGCTAATAGTTTATGGTGCAAATAAAAAAAGCTTAGCAGCTGGTATAGGCTGCTTAGTTGGAATCCTAGTATCAGGACTTTTAACTATAATCATGAGCAATGTGTTAGAGCTTACAGGATTAGTTAGCGAGGAATCCATGTATCTGATACACATAAACGAAAATCATCCTATAGACTTAAGGGCAATTATATTTGCTTCAATACTCATTGGAGCCATTGGAGCTATAATGGACGTCTCAATGTCTATAGCAGCGGCTCTTGCAGAGCTGAAAGAAAAGCTTGAATATTCCCCCATGAGCTTGTTAGCAAAGTCTGGGATATCAATAGGAAGAGATATCATGGGTACAATGGCAAATACTCTGATACTAGCTTATATCGGCAGCTCTCTCTCAGTAGTTTTACTATTGGTTTCATATAACAGCTCATTTATAGAACTTTTTAATAGAGAAATGATAGTAGTAGAGATACTTCAATCTCTTGTTGGAAGCATCGGAATTCTAGTCACTATACCACTCACCTCATTGGTTTGTGCCTATTTATTTTCAGAAAGAACAAAATCATCTGGAAATAAAGCTCTTGATGATGAATATACTGATGGTTGGAAATAAGAATTTATGAATATAAAAATTATCGCATATTTGTCAAAATGACACTTACTAAATCACTCACTAATTAAGGTATAAGTCAATCAAATCCGTACAAACTAAAAGTATATAATACAGCTATACTATTGATAATATATTATCAATTCAGATTCTATCAATGGTATAGTTTATTAAAACTGAACTGTGAGGATAAGCTATGTTTATACCCCAAAGGGTAATTTTTGAAACTGGTTCGCTTGATTACGTTTTAGGTCAAAAACTATACACTCATTTTAAGAATACTGATATTGAAATAAATGAATGTTCCTTGAATAAGGTTAAATCCTGTATCCCTGGAAACGATATAACCTCACAGTATTTAAGTGGGAAATTAACACTAGTAGTGGGTGTAAAAAAGAGTTTAACTTTTCAAAGCTGTAAGCCCTCAGCACATTATCAGCTGCCTTTGGTAAGTGGCTGCATTGGTCAATGTGAATATTGCTATTTAAATACACAATTAGGTGACAAGCCCTTTGTCAGAGTTTATGTAAACCTTGAAGAGATATTGACCCAGGCAACCAAATATATTACTAATCGTCTTCCCAAAATAACAATATTTGAAGGAGCAGCTACATCAGACCCTGTTCCAGTTGAGCCCTATACAGGTTCACTAAAATCCTCCATAAACTTTTTTGCTCAGCAGCCAAATGCTCGTTTTAGATTTGTAACAAAGTACACTGATATAGATAGCTTGCTAGACTTAGAACATAATAACCACACTGAAATCCGATTCAGCTTGAATACAGAGAGAATAATTAAGGAGTACGAGCATAAAACTGCTTCTGCGCGAAAACGCATTGAAGCAAGTTCAAAGCTTTTCTCTTCAAAATACCCGTTAGGTTTTATAATAGCCCCTGTATTTGTTTATGATGGATGGAAACAAGAGTATAAAGATTTGCTAATGAGCTTGCGCGAGGCACTACCTTCAGCTGCTACAAGCCCTATCACTTTTGAAGTCATAACTCATAGATATACTGTTAAAGCTAAAAATAGGATTACAGAAATCTTTCCAAATACTACTTTAGATATGGACAATGAAGCACGTCAATTCAAATACGGACAATTTGGGTATGGCAAATACGTTTATCCAAAGGATGCTCTTTCAGAAGTAAAAGAATTCTTCACAAATCAAATTACTAATATTTTTGATAACGGTGTTATTAAGTATATTATATAAATAGCTATTACTATTACTAATATTTATATTATTTCTTGTAGTTACATCCTTTCATTAAGCCTATCCCTACGCTCATTAAAAGCTTCATCTTGATTTGTATTAGTATCAACATAGTTCACTGACTTAACCGTGTTAGTTCTGTACTGTGACTGCGCTGTGTCAACTCTCTCCTGCATTATCAGCTTTTCAATATCAAGTTGATTTTTAGCCTTTATCTCTTCTGTCCTAACCAATGCATCCGCTTTTATTTGCTCTTTCTTAAGTTTAAATTTCATAACTTCAGATACAGTAACAAATATAAATGTTAGAAGTGCAATTCCTGCTATTGCTGGTTCCATATGCAAATTCTCCTCGTGTTTAGTAAAACATATACAAGGAATAGTATCAAAATATTGTATTAATGTCAAATCCACCCTATATAATGCAATTATCCAACAACTGTTATATCATCTATATCAGCTCTTATAAGTTCAATTAAATCACTAGGTGTAAGCTCCACCTGGTAACCAATCTTTCCTGCACTAAATATTATTGTGGGGTCAGTGAGGGTATGGTATCAGACATTACCAATAAACTCTTACCAGAAATTGAAGAATGGCAGCATAGATCACTTTCCAGCATCTATCCTATTGTGTTTATTGATGCTGTTCATTTTTCACTTTAGCAATTGGTAAAGCCGCTCTTTAAAAGGGGTTAGCTTGACATGTACTAAATTACAGTTGCTTATTCAATAATCATCCACCAGTATACGTACTAATTAAGAAGCAGCCCAAACCTACTAGAGCTATAATTCCTATTATTAGAAGGGTTACCTTCCATGGGGATAGAGGAGAGTCACCATCAACTTTACCGGTTTGACCATTAATCATATAGCTATAAGTTTTTTCCTTATATTTAAAGGCTGAAAACCACAGAGGTAACAAGATATGCTTATACTTTTTACTGCCATAAACAGTCTTAAACCTCACGTCTTTCACCTCATCAGCATTTATCTGCCTCTCAATGCCGCTTTCAATTATAACAGAAAGTCTTTCCTTTGCTGTTTCCCAACCTGTTTTCAAATCAACAGAATAACGCTCAGCTTTAAACCCTGACAAATATTCAGCTTTAAAAGGCGTTAAATCCTCCAAATTATAAGGCTGAACTTTAGCCATCATATTATCATCAATATGTACAGAGGAGTCGACAATATAATTTCTAAAATCTTGGTAATATTGGCCTGATACAGGATACCATCTAGTTCGTCTCTCTTGATGTGCAACCCGCTCAGTCTTACCATTACGAGTCTCAGTGGTATATACAGTAACATAGTAATATTCTCCTGCCATTGCAGTATAAAATGAACTGGTATCAGCATCAAAGGACCAACAGGGTACATACATACCAGTAAGTTTTACATTTTGATTATCTACACCCTTTTTCAATTTGGTGGGAGCAAGCCATTTCCCCTTCAACCATTCCTTATATTGCCCGATAGCAACTGCTGCGCTTATCTTAAAGGGAATAATGCTTTCGGGCATGATACCAGTAGAAATTACCTCTTCCTGTATATTACTGTTACCACAGAAGGGACAGCTATCAGCTACTATGAATTCATCATATACCGTTTGAGCGCCACAGTTTTTGCATTTAACACTATGGCTCTTTTCACCCCAAACTTGAGGTTCAAGCTCGCTATCATTATCAAAACCATAGGCTGTAGGATCTTGTCTTTTATCTTCAAGGCTAATTACATTTTTGCAATACTCACATTTCAAGCTTTGACCTTGAGGATCAAATACCATTACACCACCACAGGAAGGACATTTATATGAAGTGGAGTCAGTGGTAGGCGTTGCCTCTGGGTTCATGTTCGAGGATGAATTGTTAACTTTTGTTTCGCTCATAAATGTTATCTCTCCAATACAAGGTCGATCTATAACTTCAGGTGTTATTAACTAGTAGAAAGCTACTGCTTTTGACCACATTCCAGACAGAATTTACTCTCGGCAGGTAGTTCATTTCCACAATCAGAGCATTTTTTAGTAGTTGGTGCAACCTTTGTGCCGCACTCTAGGCAGAACTTCGCCTGCGCAGTCATTTGCGCACCGCAGGAAGAACACTTTATTTTCGCAACACCAGCACCAGCTGAAGGCTCAGTAGCCACTTTTGTGTCAGGCTGCCTTTGCTGTTGTGCTGAAAAAGCCTCAGCAAATATATTTCCTATACCCATTCCAGCACCTAGACCAACACCGGCACCTGCCATTCCACCAGGATTCTGTGCTGCATCACGAATTGACTCGGCAGCCTGATAACGAGTGTACTGATTCAAACTGTCACCTATGATACCCATTGAGGTACGTTTATCAAGTACCTTCTCAACTTCTTCAGGAAGAGAAATATTTTCTATAACCAGTGATTCAAGAGATAAACCAAAGTCCTTAAAGCTTTCATCCAATTTTTTCTCTGACATTACTGCTATTTCGTCATATTTTGATGAAAGGTCAAGTGCGGGTATAGCAGCTTCCGCCAATAGGTCTGCAACACCTGAAACAATCTTGCTCTTGAGCTGACCAGTAATTCCATCTACCGTAAATTGACTTGATGTCCCAAAAACCTCTCGGAGGAAAACTGCGGGATCTACCACCTTAAAGGAATATACACCAAACATTCTCATTCTAAGCATACCAAACTCTGCATCCCTCATCATTATGGGGTTAGTAGTGCCCCATTTACAGTTTGTAAACTGCTTTGTATTGACGAAGTAAACTTCAGATTTAAAAGGTGAATTGAAGCCATACTTCCAGGATTTTAGTTTAGTTAGCACGGGTAGATTCTGAGTATCAAGTGTATATCTTCCAGGGGTGAACACATCAGTTAACTGCCCTTCATCAATAAATATCGCCATTTGAGATTCTCGGACTGTTAGTTGTGCCCCCATCTTGATTTCTTTATTTTCCACAGGAAACTGGTAAACCATAATATCTGAACTGTTGTCAGTCCATTCTATAACTTCGATAAATTGAGACTTAATAAAATTAAATAATCCCATACTTCCTCCTTATACTTGAGTCTATTATCAACTATCCTGTAAGTTTATAAAATTCAACAGGAGGATAGCTGTGGTAATGTAAAATTAACTCGAATTATATCTTTATTTCTTATATTTTATCATATTATAGCAAAAATTTGAATATTCGAGAGGCATGTATTTTTAATATTATATCCTCAATATATTGACCGTCAGCATTTGAGCCATACTTTAACCCCTCTGACTCCCTCTTTACTTGCTCACGCAAGATACTTTCACGATACGGCAGTGTTCACTTAATGTTACAACCTGCATTATTTTAGAGAACCAGGAATCCAAGCAACTAACTATCCATTTAATCTATATAACTTTGATCCATCAACACTAGAGGTGGTGCAGAGCAACCTCTAACCTTACGAAAACTACTCAAATTGGTTGCTGGAAATGAGAACAGCAATCAGGGTGATGAGGATTGATAACGGAACAAATGCCAGTACCTCAAAGGCTTCTCTTGCTCACCCTGCAACATGGTGTAAATCCGTGGTTACGACAACCCCACTGTAGCAATTTAGCAGGAGGTTATATGTGTGTCAGGGAAGATTTGGATATTGCGAAGATGCAGGATATAATAGTAGAATTTAAGTATATGATGGATTCTTTGAAAAATCACTATTACAAGAAAAAATATTTATTTAATTCGGATAACTCATAAGGGGGAAAAGAAATATGATAAGTATGCAACAATTAGTATTTCAAAATCTAAACTGCGAAATTAATTATTGGTACAGAAAAGGGTCAGAAAACAGATGGATTTTATTCTTTCATGGAGCTGGTTGTGACCATAAAATGTTTGAACCTCAATTTGAAATATTTGATGATACATATAACATAATTGCATGGGATGCCCGTGGGCATGGAGAGTCTAAGCTTAAACCAGGAATAAAATTCAGTTTTGGGGATATGATAAGTGACTGTAAAAAGCTTTATGAAATTTATAATATTGATAAAGCAATTCTTATAGGGCAATCAATGGGTGGTAATTTATCTCAGGAGTTAGCTTATTATTACCCAGAGCTAGTGGATAAATTAGTTTTAATTGATTGTAGTAGAAATACCGGAAAATTGACATCCATAGAGAATTTTTCCTTAAAATGTTCTAGGTTTATATTTAACTGCTATCCAGAGAAAATTCTTTTAACGCAAAGTGCTAATGCGTCTGCTAACAAGGATAGTGTGAGGAACTACATAAAAGCTTGTTTTGATAGTATCGGTAAGGACATGTTTATTGATATAATGATGGAATTGACAGGATGTCTTCACGAGGACACAGAATTTAGGTTTAAACAACCAGTCCTTCTACTTTGTGGTTGTGATGATAAACTGGGCAATATTAAAAAAGTTGCTGGACCATGGGCTAAAGATGATAGCAATTGTAGACTACATATAATCAACAATGCAGGGCACAACTCTAATCAAGATAATCCAGAGATGGTTAATGGATTGATTTGTGATTTCTTGGGAACTATTAAGTAAATCGTGTCCTACAATCCCTTCCAATATATCTTTTTCACTCTCTATAAGGAGATATTTACAGAATAGAATTTAATTAATACAATTTTAAACGTGAATGTAAATTTAATCAATACTCTAACTAAATCAGACTATACATTTTATTATCTTTTTCTTGAACATCCTTGTAAAACGTCATAAACAAACCAGCAGTACTTCTCTGAGCCAGAGGAATAGCATATTTGCCCAAAGTATAAAAACGCTGCTCTTCGTTACTAATAATGCTCAATTTATTATTTGCCTTAATGGCACAAACTGAATTATATTTTATATACTCTTCGATACTTCCCAAATAGCAGCCATTTTTATTTACTAAGTAATCAGGCGTATCATGAAATGTAGTTCTTATGAATTTTTCGAATTTGTGATGCTCATCAAGAAGCTTTATATTTGCATGTTGAGGTACAGTCATATCCTGAATCAAGTGAGCTGCAGCCCCCAAGAAAAACATTGCTTTCTTGGTTTCGTCACAATTCCAGAAACCAATTGCAAAGGTGTAATAATTCTTTGCTAATGTAAGGGCATTTGTATTTCCATATAGTCCTCTATCCTTTATAGGATTGTAAAAATGCCCAGAACTTTTAAAATCCTGATCTGCCCAAACAACTCCTAAGTTTAACTCTGTAATATAATTTGAAAATAAATTGTGTTGGTCAATATTATTATCATTTTTAAGAATCAACAATGCTTGATTATTTATTATTCTGTGTACAAAGCAATCAGTTGTCATAATTGCTTTTTTGAAAGGGTTTATAGCTTTCATAGTATATTTAAATAATTTTCCATAGGAATATTCAACTATTTTAGGCATTAAAAAATCTCCTCAAAGCAAATGATTATTGTATATAAATTTCGAGCACGTACTTTATTATTATATATCCTTTTCGCCTTAAAATGATAGCCTTTACACAATATTTTCAATGTGTTAATATTTTCATTCAAATTAATGTTAAATATTGATATAATATCAATGTAAAACCACTATTATTAGCAATTTTTAGTGATTTTTGCATGATAGTAACTCATATTTGCACGTCAGTTGCACATCTGTTGCCAATCCTACGACAGTGCTCCTATACTGGAGGTAATAACAAAAATGATTGTTAAGTTGGAAGAGAACCTAACCCAAGAAGAAATTGAAGTTTTAATTAAGTACTCAAAAATGAACAATACTATCCAAAGGTTGGTTTCTCTTATAAAATCTGTTGATAGTACAGTGAAATGCAATAATGAGAAACAAGAAGTATGGGTGAATGTTTCCGATATTTACTACATAGAGAGTGTTGATAAAAAGACTTTTGTATACTGTGAAAAATCAGTATACCACACCGTATATCGCCTATATCAATTAATTGATGAGCTTTTTTCTTCAGGTTTTGTTCAGATTAGCAAGTCATGTCTTTTAAATATTAATGTACTTGAAAGTATTCGCCCTTTAATGAATAGCCGAATGGAAGCTATTTTATCCAACGGAGAACGAATTACTGTTACACGAAAATATGTTACTGGCATTAAGGCAAAATTACAGGAGAGGTAGCCAAAATGAAAAAAATAATTTCTAATTGTTTGGCAACAACAGCATTAACATTAATAATACTTACTATTGTCGCTTCTCTATATAAGGCAAATTTTTTGTGTTTAAGTAGTGTTTATCAAGTATTGTTTGTAAATATCCTTATCCACATAAGTTTGATTCTTTTACGAAAGCTTGAAAATAAATACTTCCTCATTGAGGTTGCCATTGAAATCGGAGATATCGTGGTAATACTATTAGTATTTGGTTTCATATTTAAATGGTACGCCTATACATCTATATGGGTTGTAGTTCTTATTGGTATAGCTGTCTACATTATAGGCTGTTTTATTAATATTATTAAAATCAATAATGATATTTCATTTATAAATAATCAACTTAAATTACTTAAAGCAAAGAAAAAATAACAATAATGTTGGAGAGAAGGAGAAATATGAGTTCAATACTAATAGTAGAAAACATAACAAAAAAGTTCAATAATCACGAGGTAGTATTGCAGGGGGTAAGTTTGTATATAGAAGAAAATACCTTTACTGCTATACTCGGACCGAGCGGCTCCGGCAAATCGACTCTGCTCAATGTGATGTCTGGATTACTCAAGCCTACAAACTGGTGATTACATGCCATTTCAAACAAACATATTTGTAATCGGTATAGTTTTTGTTTTACTAAATTTAATTTACTTTTTAGTTCAAACTACATTTAATTCTAATATAAAGAGGGTTATTAAAAGAGAGGACGTTTCTGAGTACACCTATGCAAATTAAATATTTTAATTTGATTTATAAACTACATTATAATAAAGATATTATACAGCAAAGTATGGAATAATGGTGGAATAATTATCATACGCGGACAGAACATTATTGATTATATATAAAAAAAGAGGTATAATTCATTGAGAAAAACTGAATTGAAATAATTTACAGCTAATAGCTTATTGAGGAGTGTTATAATGTCAAGAGTTAGTTTAATACTAGAAGGTGGCGGTATGAGAGGTATTTACACAGCCGGAGTATTAGATTATTTTTTGGATAGAGGATTAATATTTCAAGATATTATAGGAGTATCAGCTGGAGCGTGTACTTCAGTATCTTATATTTCTGAGCAACGTGGACGCAACCTGGAAATAAATGCTGGTTATTGCTCAGACAAGAGATATGTAAGCCTAATGGGCTTTTTTACAAGAGGCTCAATATTTAATATGGATTTTCTGTTTGATGACATACCAAATAAACTCATACCCTTCGACTATGATAAATTTAAGGCTTCAGAATGTAGACTAATTGCGGTATCTACTGACTGTGAAACTGGAGAAGGTGTTTATTCACATATTAAAGATATGCGAGTAGATGATGTATATGTCAGAGCATCTAGCTCTATCCCTCTTGTTTCTCCAATAGTTCAAGTGAATGATAATAAGTTAGTTGATGGTGGGCCCGCAGACTCCATTCCAATTCAATACAGCGTTAATAGCGGCTTTGATAAGCACATTATTATCCTAACAAGACACCTTGGATATAAAAAGAAGAAAAACAAGCTTTTTCCCATAATTAAATTAGCATTAAAAAAGTATCCTAAGCTTGTGAATACAATGAAAAATAGACATATACATTATAATGAAAGCGTTATGCTGGCTAAGCAGTTGGAAAAAGAGAATAAAGCAGTTATAGTAAGTCCAAAAAATCCTGTTGAGGTTTCAAGATTTGAGAAGAATCCTGAAAACTTAAGGAAATTATATAATATAGGCTATGAAGATGCTAAAGCAAGGTTTGAGGACATAATAGCATTATGTAGGAATAGTGAAAATGTCAAACTACGCAAAGCAGAAGCTGAAGACACCCACCCATAGCTATAGCAGGTGAAAGTCTTATTATTTGCTTTTTACTATTTTGAAAATACATTATATCAGAAGTTAAGAAGCACATTTTCATGTCTTGATAAAAGGCGGTAAAGGTGCTTTTTAATTTTGCCTTGCTAGCTAAACCGATAAAAGCAAAAATTCCTGCAAAAATAAACGAATAGGCCATGGCATAAAGTACGAATTCCAATCCTAAAAGAGCTCCTATTGCACTATATAGCTTTATATCACCTGCCCCAATAAGTCTTGCATAAAACAAAATACCTAAAAGCAATATTGGCAAAGCTATTCCAATTAAACTAAGTTTCAAGCCCTCAAGCCCAAAATAGTAAAAATTTATTGCAATACCTGACAAAGCCGCAGGAAGTACATATTTATTACGTATTTTTGACTCTTTTAAGTCACCTATCACTGATAGAAGCAGTAAGCAAAGCAAAACTATATAAGAAATCATAATGCCCTCCTCATAAATATGAATTCCTTATTTGCAAATCTCAATAAGTCATTACTACTAACCCTATTTTTTGTATTTGGCAGGATCCGATTATCATTAAGAAAGGTCCCATTCCTTGAATTACAATCCATTATATAAAACTCCTCTCCCTCCTGTATAATTTCGGCATGAATTTTGCCTATTGCGCTATTATTAATAACGTAATCCACAAAGCTCTCCAATCTACCAATAAGTATACTTTTCTTATTGATTTCAACCACTCCTTCGCCATCCTTTTCCTTTAAATATGGAATTTCAGTTAATTTAGACCTTCTTATTATTACCGTCTCTCCATTATAGTTTTCATTTAAAACTGGCAGCTGATTTTCTTGTTTGTCATTTGTAATTGGAGGTAATTTCTTTACTTTTTGCTTTGTCTTACATTTCATTTTATCAGTTATAAACTGCAAGGGCATACAACTACCAGTTTCATCAGTTTTCTTTCTCTTTTCATTGATAATCCTAAGTACCAGAACATCAACAGCTAAAAATATTAAGATTAGTATAATCACTGTATTTGCGGGATTATCTGACATTTTAACAAAGCTACTATTTAACGTGAGAATAGCAGTAAATAATAGAAAAGGTTGAAGTAGTATCATCGCAATCATATGTATGTCCATCTTTTTACCCTGATTATCCTTTTCATTATCCTGTTCTGACATGGTGTGTTTAGATTTTTTGACTATATTTTGGGGTTCCTGCTTTTTTATATTCAAAGAATTTGGGATTCTTACATTCCCTCTTGTTATTACAGACTTATTCTTTTTAGTCTTATCTGCATTAAAAATATCAATCTTGTTATTTTCTGGTTTTACTTTTTCTCTCTCTTTTTGCGCTTTATTAGCCTTAAATAAACCATTTTTTATAGTTTCAGAGTCTTCTATTTTTCTATCCTCAATTATTAAACTCTTTTGGGGCTGTTTTTTAATTTCTTCACCTAAAAGGTTCTCAATGAGCGACTTCAAATTACTTAGATTAAAATTATCATTTTTAATCACTTCCAGTATTCTTTGGATATAATTGTCGCTATATTCATCATGAAATTTAACCAACTTGAAAATAAGCCTTATAAAAAAATCCTTAATGTCATTTTTGCAGTCAATAAAAGGTAAATAAACGAAATATACTTCTATGCTTTCTGGTTCAATATAAATAAAATTTTCATCCAGCAAAATATTATTGTCATATAGCAAATAGTTTTTCAACTGATATATATTATTAATAATATTAAGGATAGTTATTAAGAATTCATCTCGTGTAAAGCGCTTTCTAAACATAAAGCTAGCTAAAGTACATTTAGAAGTAACATTATAAAAACAGTTAATTTTTTCTCCTGTATAGTTTATATTAAATTCTAATAGCCCGCCTGGTTTATTATTAAGTAGCATTTGCACCTGATAATTAATAATGCTTTTATCAATGCCAGTTCTTAAAACTAAGTAGTTTGAAGTAGAGTCATTCTCATATAAAAAATTAAAATTCTTTTCAATGCTTTGCGTCAACTTACATCACCTCACTAGTATTTTATATAACTTAAAACACATATTACCGTTGCCAGCAATACAAATGGTGCAAAGGGAATTTCTGCTTTTTTATTTTCTTTTTTTATAAATATAAGGAAAAGAGAATATATTCCTGCTAAAATTACAGAAATAAATAGTATGCTTAAGAAGGAATCTATCCCTGAGAAAAATCCCGTTACAGTCATTAGTGCCAGGTCCCCACCTCCAACCTGCCTACGGGATATTATAATTAGTAACTTTGTAAGTGCAAAAGCTATAATTCCTCCTAAAGTGCACATAATTAAAGCACTAGTTTTATAGAAAAAAATAAAAAGCAATAAACCTGCTATCAATCCAAAAAACATTAATTTTAAGGGGATAGTTTTACTATACAAATCACTAATTGAAGATATTAATTGAATTGTTAATAGAATAAATGTGGCTATAGTAGCTACTTCAATTTGAGAATTAGTCAGTAAAAACAAGAATGCTATCATCCATATCAGCAAGCATAATGATAATGGTATGAGCCCAATACTTTTAATTAAGTTTAAAATTTTAAGGATTTTATAATTATTAATTTCTTGTATCATTTTTTCACCCCAGTTTGTTCGCTTTTTTCAGATATATCTTGTACCGTACCTTCTTTTCCATAAGCCTTTATAACCTTTAATTCTATACCCTTGCTTTTGGCAATTCGTATGCACTCATCTATGGTATTTTGCTGATTTGCAGACAATTCTGTTTCAGGAATAACTAGCCTTAGTTCCTTTGTTCGTATCTGAGAGCCTTCTATTGTTACAGTACTGCTTTTTCCTCCTTCAAATTCCTCAAGCTTATCAATATATAGCATCAACTTTTTCTTTAGATTTGAAGAATTCTTATAATATGCTTCATCAATATTAAGACTTTTTATGCTTGTAGCTCTCCCATTTTTAAAGCTTGCTATTGTCGGAAAATTGTACGGCAGATTTGCATCTTGAAGCTTTCGAATTTCCCTGCCACGCTCCAGATTATTCATATCCCAGACACTTGCTTCATCCTTCTCTTCTGTTTCCTCCTCCGCTTCTCTAACACCATTTTCACCTGCCCAAATACAAGTCGAGGCTGTTTGTGTAATTTTTATTCCAGGAAAGAGCTGTGAAAGAAAGGGAAATTTCATTTCATAGCTAACCACAATATCTATACTCTTATCATCTGCTAACATTCTACTACTTGTAAAATCAATACCATCAAAGCCATCCTTTAAATTTAGGCCCTTTAACCTCTCATCAACATCACTATAGTAACTAACCTCAAGATTTTTTTTAACAAGTACCTTTGCTATGGGTACCAGTACCACCTGAGCACGGATATAATCAGTTGCATCCTTTCCCATTTGCTGGACAAGTGATGTAAGAAATGTATCCCCTAACTTATCACTTACTTTATCTGAATTAGTAAATTTCTCTAGTCCACCTATTATTTCTTCTGCATTTGTCTCATAGTATAGCAAGCTGTATACACTCATTTCATTACATGCTCCTGTTATAGCCTGCTGCATTATTTCATTTGTGTAATATATCTTAATAATAAAAATAAAAGTCATTATTGTAATTATAAAAACAGGAAGAAATATAGCTGCTTCTAAAGTAATAGAGCCTTTAGTATTTAATTTTTTATTCTCTATTAATTTAATAACCAATACACATATCCTCACTTATATATGTTCTTGTAATATTACTTCTTGATTTAGCTGTAAAGGCTGAAAAGGAAATAAACATATTTTTCATTGATACCGTTGTTTTACCATTTAAAGTAACCATGCAATCTTCTATTAAAAAGCCAGGACTTGATACTCCTAAATTTAATTGCACTAAGTCCTGAATTCTAGAAAGTTTTTTATCATTATCCATTAATAAAAGAAATATTTTAAGATAATCCTGATAGCTTAGAGATAATGGGCTATTATCTTTGCTTATGTCTGCATTTTTTGCAACTGAGCCAGAAATGTCAGTTTTCCATTGAATTTTTGTCTTAAATAAAGGTATTTTTTCACCCTTAGTTAATTGATTAATATCATAAACCGATTCTACCATAGCCCATGCAAAAACTAGTAGAGTCTGAATGAGTGGAGTAGCAAGTCCTGCACTCCATGCACTTAGTGAAGCAGCAAGAGTAGTTATTCTAGTCATTTTTGTTGGATCAGTATATATATGAATAACATTAGATATAAGTCTAATTGCTAGAATTTCCGATTTTGTTATTAAAGAGTTGGTGGCTTCGCTTTTATTTCCATTAATAATATATTCAACTTCAAAGTCTGAAAAAAAGGCATCCCTTTTTGTTTTATCTTTCGATCTTAAATTATATGCCTCGCTGGCCTCCTCACCTTTTAAAAGTGGCACATCATGTTTAAAAGTCCCCATTATATATTCATTAATATACAACTCTTCTGTAACCTTTGATGCTATTTCACCAAAAATACTTTCCTTTGATGATAAAGCCTCAAGATTATTGTTTACATAATCCTCTTCAGTAAAATCAATGTTATCCCAATCTTTTGAATCAACCTCCTCTTGTATGTTGGTTTTTCTCGAAGGCAGCAATTTTAGCAAACTGCTGTTAATAGTTTTTGAGTCACTCTGATTGTTAAAAATCTTTTCTAACTCATCCTGAGCTTTATCTCGATTATCTTCATCATCTGATTGAGCGGGACTTGTTTTATTAAAGGTGTAGTTAATATTAGTTGCTGATAGTTTATCTATTTCTGACAGAAATGACCCTTCATCCTCGTTGGCTTTAGCAGCAATAGTCTCACACTTTTTTATATTATTTTCCAACCCACTTATAATATCATTAGAATTATCCTCACCTATTAACATTTTCATATTATTCAAGTCATCATAATATGATTTTTTTAATTCTTGTATTCCATCTTGACTATCTTCTGTATACTTATACTCTTCTTTTATCCTTGTTAACAAATCCTCCTTTTTTATAGTAATATTAGCAGCATTTTGAATAGCGTCAGAATTTAAAATTTTATAATTATTAACTTTTGAAACTATATCCAACTTAATATTACTTTTTGTAGTACTAATATTAATTAGCTCCTTTTGAGCATCTGAGATATCCTTTGTTATACCTTCTTTTTTCTCCTCATCACTCTCTTTTGAAAGTTGGCTATAAAGATCAGATATTCTTTGAGAACACAAGTCATAACTTTGATTTTGATTTATAAAATCTTCCTTTAGCTCAGCTAATTTTGTTGAAATATTCGATTCATTTATCTCTCTTGTTTTCTTCTCAAGTGTCATCTGTAAATCACCAATTACGTTAGCCTGCTTATTCGTTTCCAATTTTCGTGTATACACTTTTGAACCACTTGAGATATTTTTCATTCCATTAACCTTTGTTATTAAATCAGAAGCTATTTCATATGGAGCGCGATATTTCATAAACTCCATTATTTGTCGCTCAAAAACCTCTCTATCTTCCAAATTAAACAGCTGATCGATATTTATTTGTTCAACATTAAAATCATATAGAAAATTTTGATTCTCATTAATATTTAAATTCTTAGACAAGTATTCTTCATAGCTATCCATCATTGTATCATTATCTATATAGGTACCAAACAGTCCATATTCGTCCTTCAACTGGTTATTATAGCAAGCAAGGATTGATGAAAGGGCAATTTTGTTGGCTCTCTGAACATGAGCCTGTGCCAAGCTGATTCTTGCTGCGTCTGAAAATGTACCTATAACTAAAAAAACTGCTGATAATACTATACTTATAAAAACTGTTATTGCACCTTTATTATTTTTTAATTTCAAAATTTCACCTCACCATCATCAATATGATACAGCTTGTCATTTTTTTAATAGCTTATCTAGAACACCATTTACTTTTGAGTCCTTACCAATCCATTTATTATCGCTGTTTAAAATACACTTTTTGATATCGATAATAATATCCAAGTTCCTTACAAACTCAGCGTTATCGTCTAGAGGAGAGCTTGCCTCTGCTTTTAGAATTAATTTAGGGGAAATACCAAACATTGAAAAAAGATTTCCTATTGGAAGTGGGTATTGCTCATTAACACTAATATCAAGCTGCTTTAATAACAATTTATAATTAACATCATTATCCACTATTTTAGTCGAATCTAAAATTGATCGTTCAAGTTTTTTAGAAATATAGCCATTTAGCTTATTTTTTTTATACTCTTTGTCAGCATCTACTATTCTCCAATATAAATTAAAATTGGATTTTGATGTGTTATCAGTATCATATTGATTTACATAATGACTAGCTCCTAGATTTGCGGCTTGATCAGCAACACTTTGAAGGAAGGCATACTGATACATAATTATAAAAAGATAAACAATAGCAGCAATTAGTAAAAATACAATTGAAAAAATAATAGAAGCTTCTATTGTAAAACTGCCTTTTAAAGGTAAGGCCTGTCTTTTGATGGCTTTAGATAAATTAAACCTCTTTATAGCTACTAACATTTTAGCCTCCTGTAGTACAATGAAGTTTCATTAGGGGAGTAGTTCAGATGGAGTATAACTCCACCCGAACTAAAAATAACTATTGTGTTAATTCATAACTCAATTAATAGTATTAATTGTAATTTGGCTCACTTTAAAGTTCTATCCTCATTTTAACCTTTCGTCGTTAGTTTTGCCTGTTCTCCAGTGTTATTTTCAAGGTTTTTTCCATCTGGAAACAGATTATCGATTATACTGTTTACGAATTTTACTAACTGATTTCTAAATAATAAAGCCACCCCTACAAGAACAGCAATGATAATAATTACCTCAACCGTTCCCATACCATCCTCTTCAGTATAAAACCGCTTAAGCGTTGCTAACATGTTATCCCTCCTTTTATTTTTATTATTTTTAGGAAAAACCCTGCATTGAAATTATAGCAGGGGTTACAACAATTATAATTATTGCGAAAAACATAATCATCATGGGAAATAGTAGCTTTGTTGAAGCTTCTTCACCTAGCCTTTTAATTGCATTTTTTCGCATTTCCCAGCATTCATTTGACTGCAGTCTTAGAGATAAAACCAGCTGGTTTCCTCCTCGCTTTGTATTTTGAACAATAGTTGACATAAGCCTTGATATTTCAGGAGTTTTTACTCTCTTTGCAAATTGGCTAAAGGCTTCTGCCTCATTTTTACCTGACTTTATTTCAGATATAGTTTTATTAATTTCAGAATAAAAATCTCCTTCTTTAATACAATCGGAAGATATTTTTTCCCAGGCTTTAGACATTGTTAACCCTGCATTAAGTAATAACGTAAGTTTATTTATAAAATCCGGAAACTCTAGCTGTATCTCTAGCCTTCTTTTTTTCACCTTCTTTTGAAGCTTTAAATCATCAGAAATGATTATCAATCCAAATATAAGAAATATATATATAAGATAAAGCCCCTCAAACTGAGATAATAATCCCACCACAAGCACAATAACTATACATAACACCATTAATACAATTTTATTAGAATGAAATACTCTGATATAGAAAGCTGAGAATTCCTGACCATAAATTTCACTTATGTCATTTAGAATTTTTCTATCATAATTGGAATTAAAGGAATAACTATATTTATCTAATATATATAGTCCAAACGGAAAGAAAGCTCTAAGCCTAAAATCTTTCTGATTTAGAGCCTCTACACAATCTGCATAATAAGCTTTATTCTTAATAAGAATTACAAAAAATATTGTTACCAAGGTGATTATCGCAATTATAGTAAACAACTTAATAAAAAGCATACTAACCTCCACGCCGACTTTCAGCAAAAATAATAATGATACTTATCGTGGAGGTACGCAGTCAATTTATAACTATATTTTGATACTCTCACGCTAACCTCCACGCCGACCTTCAGCAAAAATAATAATGATACTTATCGTGGAGGTACGCGGTCAAATTATAACTATATTTTGATACTCTCACGCTAACCTCCACGCCGACTTGAGCCCTTCTGCTAAAAACGGACACTAATTCGTGATAATATCTCCTGTTTTCTTAGCATTCCTATATTATTGATTTTATTTGATATTAAGTCAAATATTTACATGTATTTCTCAGACTAATCCAAT
>JAEZOA010000001.1 GCA_023441625.1 Bacillota bacterium | reverse complement strand
AGGTCATATACTATTCTATTTTCCAAGCCCATTACAACATCAAGATTCCTAAGTCCGATATCGGTATCAATTAGTACAACCTTTTTACCTGATATTGCTAAACCTGTACCAATATTAGCAGTTGTTGTTGTTTTACCAACACCACCTTTGCCAGACGTAATTACAATTACTTCCCCCATACAGCTTGCCTCCAATTCTTATAAAAGAAGATATATTTAAAAAGAAAGATTACTATTTTTAACAAACACATAATAAAACTATATATTTGTTTTATATTTTTGTCAATTACCTCTGAGGTAAAAAGCGTTCTACAAACAATTTATCATCCTTTATATAGGCTAATTCAGGTACTAAATGCACACTTGAACTATTATCATCAGGAGACCTTGTTATTATATCTGCTATTCTTAACTGAGTAGGATTTAGCCCTAATGCTGCAACTATTGCTTCCTTATTCCCATCACTGCCAGCATGCACAACTCCTCGAAGTAATCCCATAACCACTATATTACCTGTGGCCTCAATAACCCCACCTGGGTTTACATCACCTAATATAACCAAATTACCATCAAAAGTAATCAATGTACCTGATCGAACTGTACCTCTATAAAACTTTGTCTGTCCCTCATCTATTCCTTTGAAAAACATATACTTTTTGATTTGATTGTATCTTTCATTTGAATGGGCATTTGAATTTACCTCTAACCCTTTATTATTGGCATCTGCCACATCCTCCTCAAAGGATAGAATTTGAGCTCCGCTTTCCCTCTTTAATAAATCAAGAAGTATATTCTTCTCATCTTCACTCAATTCTCTTCCCCTATATTTTACAGCCAGCTTCGCACCGCGAAAAAACTTACCTGCATTGCCAACCTTGGTATGCATACTATCTACTACCTCATCAAAGGAACACTCCTGTTTGAGAATTATAGTGAGTCCATTAACTGTTCCTTTAAAAGTAACTGTATTTTCATCCATATATCTAATCCCCCCAGTCTCTTTATTTTGTTAATTCAACAATATCCATCCTTGCAGTATAATCTTGAGCATTTGACCCTTTTGTATCAAAATATTGCTCAAGCACATCACGAGCAATTGGTGCAGTATATGCACCCAATACTCCCCTATCAACAACAACAGCAACAGCTATTTCAGGATCATCGGCAGGAGCATAGCATATAAACAATCCGTTAGATGAATGAGTTGTGTCCCATGTCTCCGCAGTTCCTGTTTTGCCTGCAACCTTTATTGGCAATAAATCCTTAAAGGCAGAGGATGCAGTGCCTCCTGGATCCTCGCTATTAGCAACAGCCTTCATACCTTCTTGTATAATTGCCATATTTTCCTTTTTGACGGGTAATATCTCATACTCTGGTTTAGTTTCTGTGACTATTGAACCATCATATTTTATTACTCTCTTGATAATATGAGGCTGAAACCGCTTCCCCCCATTAGCTATTGTAGCTGTATAATTTGCTAGCTGTAAGGGGGTAAAGTTATTATATAGCTGACCTATTGCTGACTGAGCAGTATCTGCATCAGTCCAGGGATTCGGATCAACCGTGCTCTTATATTCACGGGATGAAATAGTACCCGTGCTCTCCTCCAATTCAATTCCTGTTTTTTGCCCTAATCCAAACATAGTAGCCCACTTAACAATATTGTTAATGCCTACTTTATTACCTAACACATAGAAATACGGGTTACTGGATTTTTGAATTGCCTGAATCATGTTAACCCAGCCCAAGCCAACTTTGTATTGCCTATATTCTATAGACTTAAGCATTATATCCCCATACTTTTCATAACCCTTATCAAAAAACTTCTGATACGGGTTTATTACCCCCTCCTCCAAGCCTGCAATTGCAACGAGAGGCTTATAAGTGGATCCAGGCGCATAGATGCCTTTAGTGGCTAAATTATATTCTGACGTTGTTGTATCTTTAGGATCATAAAGAGCACTTATTGCCTTTTGTGCTTCTTTATCACTAGCGTCTGCCAAAAATATTGATGGATTAAAGCTTGGATAGCTGGCTAATGCTAAAACATCACCCGTCTTCACATCTAGCGCTACTACTGCACCAGCGTATGCATCTTTATGGTTTTGGGAGTTTTTCCTCTGTCTGATAATAGGCAAATTCTTTTCAAGAGAATCCATAGCCGCTTTCTGAAGTCTCATATCTATTGTCAAGACCACATCACTTCCCGGTTTCACAGCCTCTTCACTAATAGTTTTTGTTTTACCGTTTTCCTTAATCTCAATTCTTCTAACACCATTAGCTCCTCTTAAATATCCCTCAGCCTTTTCCTCTATTCCAGACTTTCCTATAATATCGTTCATGTTATAGCCTTCATCAGCATGTTTAAGCAAATCCTCTTCGCTGACTTCTCTCACATAGCCAATTACTTGGGCAGCATACTCTGCATCAATATATTTTCTGCTAGGAACAGTATCTATAAATACACCAGGGAACTCATCAATCCTCTCCTCAACCTCTGCAACTGTATTGTTACTAATCATTTCTGCAATTAATGAATTGTAACCCATTATCTCAAACCTTAGGGTCATAATTTTGTATGCTTCCTCATCAGTATACTTCTCATCTATTTTAAAAGCGGTATTTCTTAAATACTCGTATATCTCTTGTGCTGAAGACTCCTGATTAAATCCCTTAAACTCATATACTGTTACGTTTTTTAACACCTTTATTCTGTCCTCACTTTTGGCTAAAGCTGAACCAAATTCAATTGGATTAAAGGTCAAATACTTTGAGAAGGATTTTTTGTATTCATCACCGTTTTTTTCCATAATATTAATCAACTTATATGCAACATCATTGAGCTCCTCTGCTGATAATCCTGTGTTCATTAACCTCAAGGAATAACTAGTTGAGTTGACAGCTATTGGAACTCCGTATCTATCAAGAATATTACCTCTTGGTGCCAGAATAGTTCTAGAATTCAAATTTATAGATTGAGATTGTGCGAAATAATTTTCACCCTGAACTAACTGAATATTTGCTAATTGATATACAATTAAAGTAAATACCAGCACAATCACTATTCCAAATATGGTATATCTATCTGTAAAAAACTTTTTCATCGTTAATCCACCACATACACATAATAATTCACATCAATCATTCCTATTACTCTAATACTTATTTTTACCTTCCGATTCACGTATTCTCCTGTTGATTTGTGCGATAACAAAAAACAGGACAACCCCTATAATACTATTAATTAATGCTTCTGGTAAAATAAGAGTCTTAAAAGTTATGAAAAAATCTATTTCTAAACCATATAAGTATGCTGCAAATGAGATTACAGACTCAAATATAATGGTGGAAACAAATGTAATTGTAATCATAATAAAAATATTCTCTTTAAAAAACCTCTTATTTATATTTCCAAGCAGTAGGCCTAATAACATTCCAAGCAATGCCTGAAATCCTAACGCTGAGCCAATAACAGCATCTAAACATAGCCCAGCAAAAAATCCCACTACAGCACCATGAATTCTACCTTCTAAAAGAGAAATACTGACAATTAAAACAATTAATAAATTAGGAGTAACTCCGAATATTTTAATAAAATTCAGCCATGTTACCTGAGTCGTTACAAATACGAATATAAGTATAACATACAATATAATTCTATTTCTCATTTGTCTATAATCTCCATATCTGAAGATATATCCGCAATTTCCTTTTTAAGTACTGTAACCTGATTTAATCTCTTTAAATCAACTGCAGGTTCAACTATCGCATATCTATCAAGATCACTTTCTCCCTGTCTTACTTCCTTTACAGTTCCAATAATTAAACCCTTTGGATAAACTCCACCTTTGCCAGAGGTTTCAATTACATCTCCCTGTGCCAAGTCAAGGTCTGAAGGAATATATTCAAGCCTGCATAGGCCTTCCTTTGACAATTTCAAATCTCCCTTTACCACAACTAAATCACCAGTTTTAGAAACTATTGCACTAGCTGAGCTTCCATCTTCTATTATACTTATTATTTTTGAAGAGAATGGCTGCGCTGATGAAACCTTACCCACCAGTCCCTTACTTGTAATAACTGGCATGTTATAAGATATTCCATCTGTCGAACCAATATCTATAAGAAAGATGTTGAAGAAATTGCCAGAATCCTTAGCAATAATATTTGCTCCAACAAAGTCCAAGTCAGCTAATTGATCCTTTATTTTGAGGACATTCTTTAAGTCCTCATTTTCGTTTTTCAGCCTCAAATATTCTGTTCTTTCATTATTCAATTTATCGATAGTTTCTTTTAATACCTTATTCTCAGCTCTAAGACTTTCAACGTCGCTAAACAAGCTAATACCTTCTTCAACCTGTTGTCCTGCATAGGAGAATAGCTTTTCAACGGAAGTAAATGGTACTGAAATAATATTTCCAAACCAGTTTACGTTACTTTGAGGATTAATAGCCAGCCCTATACAAACTATCAAAACCAGAGTTATTATAACTACTATTAATGACTTACTCTTAAAATACTTCAAGGAATACTTCTCCTCTCTAACCCCTAATGAAAACAATGTAAATTAGTTTTCTACTTCAATCTTTTAGGTGAAATTAACACCTTCTTCAAGGTTTCAATCTCTTCGAGAACCTTTCCTGTACCAAGTGCGACACAATCCAACGGATTTTCTGCAATTGAAACTGGCATTCCCGTCTCTTGCATAATCAGCTTATCTAGTCCATCCAGTAAAGCGCCACCACCAGTTAACATGATACCTCTATCCATAATGTCAGAAGCAAGCTCTGGGGGAGTTTTTTCTAGTGTATACTTAATTGAATCTATTATTGCGTTAACAGGCTCCTTTAAGGCTTCATTTATTTCAGACGAAGTAATTTCAATATTCTTAGGTAGGCCAGTTATCAAATCCCTTCCCCTTATTTGCATTCTCTCTTCCTTAGTCTTTGGAAAAGCTCCTCCAATTGTAACCTTAATTTGTTCTGCTGATCGCTCACCAATCATTAAGCTATATTCCTTTTTAATATAGTGGGCAATAGCGTCATCTAACTCATCTCCAGCAACTCTAAGTGATTTACTGGTAACAATTCCTCCTAAAGATATAACTGCAACTTCACTAGTTCCTCCACCGATATCAACAACCATACTTCCCGATGGTTCCTCAACTGGTAAGCTGGCTCCAATTGCAGCTGCCATTGGCTCCTCTATAAGATAGGCTTCTTTAGCCCCTGCTTGTAGTGTAGCATCCTCTACAGCTCTCTTTTCAACCTCGGTTACTCCTGATGGCACACAAATTACAACTCTTGGCTTACTCATTACGCCAGTTGACATAGCCTTTTTAATAAAATACTTAATCATACTTTGGGTAACATCAAAATCTGCTATAACACCATCTCTCATTGGTCTTATAGCAACGATATTTCCAGGAGTACGCCCAATCATTTCTTTAGCGGCTTCTCCTACAGCTAACACCTCATTATTTTTTATATTAACTGCAACAACGGATGGCTCTCTTACTACTATTCCTTTTCCTTTAACATGGACCAATGTATTTGCAGTTCCCAAATCTATTCCTATGTCTTTGGCAAAAAAACTCATTAATAACTCCTCCTGTGTATTTTTTCTAAATAATTCCTTTATCCTTAAAGCTTACATATTTTCCATCACCTATCACAATGTGGTCTAATACCTTTATTCCTATAATATTACCTGCGTTCTCAAGTCTCTGTGTTGTTTGTATATCCTCAGTACTAGGTGTAGGATCACCACTTGGGTGATTATGTACAAATATAATGCTATTGCAACCACATTTTATTGCTTCGCTGAATACCTCTCTTGGATGAACAATTGAAGCATTTAAGCTTCCTATAGAAATATTCACAATTTTGATAACCTGATTTTTTGTGTCCAGCAAAAGTGCTCTGAACATTTCCTTCTTTAAATATCTCATTTCTTCCATCATAAGATTATTTACATCATAAGCACTTTTAATTATATGATGCACTATTCCATCACTTGTTGCAATCCTTTTGGAAAACTCTAGCGCCGATTTTATTTGTATGGCCTTTACTCGGCCTATGCCTTTTATCTGCTTTAGCTGTTCAATAGACAAATTGTATAACGATGATAGTCGTCCATCATGAGAAAGCTTAAGTACAAGCTGGGCTAGTTCAACAGCAGTATGTGATCTTGTACCTGTTTTAATAATGATAGCTAGTAGCTCAGCATTTGATAAATACTCTGCTCCTATCACTTCCATCTTTTCATATGGTCTTTCACTTAAAGGGAGCTCTTTCAAATTCAATCTGTCCATCTTTTCCCCCTAATTAGATATCTTATATACTCAAATCTTTAAGATTAATAGTATATCCTAATTCATCTAACATACACGACAATTTATAGATTGGTAATCCCATAACATTGAAATAGCACCCATCAATTTTCTCAACCAGCAACGAGCCATATCCCTGAATACCATATGCTCCTGCTTTATCTAAAGGCTCCCTTGTGCTTATATATTCTCTGATAAATTCATCTGATTTATTAGCTATTTTGACTCTGGTAGTTTCGAAATCACACATGCATTTTTTATCACTTGTCCTATATAAACAAAGCCCAGTTATAACTTCGTGCCATTCACCATTTAAGTACTTGAGCATATCAAAAGCGTCGTTCTCATTTTTTGGCTTACCAAGCATTTTATTATCTTTAACAACTATGGTATCAGCACCAATTACTATGCCATCGCTTAGATTATGGGTTGCAACATCATTACACTTCTGGCTTGCTAAAGAAATAGCTACCTGAAAAGGTTCTAATGCATTATTCATAACTTCATCCATAGTCGATGGTATTACACTAAATTTTATCCCTATTTGATTTAATAACTGCTGTCTTCTAGGAGATGCAGATGCTAAAATAATGTTTTTCACATTTTCACCATACTATTATATATTTTTGGTTTAATTACAAAGCGACAAACATAGCCATAATTATTATATATTTTTATAGCTAATATATCAAATATAAAGTAGCTAGTTTTTATATTTATTATATTATTTGTAAAACAGTATAATATTAGTTTTGATAATTTTGGATTAAATAATATAATTTACATTACTATAAATGAATAATATTGATAAATATTACTTCTCATTTTAGGTTTTTCGAAGTATAATATAGTAAAACTAATGTTTCCTAAGGAATACAATCGGGTATATTCTATATTATCAATATACAGGTCAAGATTTTTATCAAGAAGTATTTTAAATAAGTTATGTAAGTTGGTGATTTATATGAGAATAGAAAAAGTTAATGAAAATGTATTAAGGGTCACAATAACTTTAAATGACCTTGAAGAAAGAAATATTGATTTGGGCTCTTTGAATTATAATTCACCAGCAGCCCAAGAATTATTCTGGGATATGATGGAGAAGGCTGAGGAAGAATATGGTTTTGCATCTAATGATTCGCAGCTTATTTTCGAGGCATCCCCTGAAAATGAAGATGGTTTTGTTGTGACAATTACAAAGGTAGATTCTGATGGTGAATTTGAGTCAATACAGAAGTATATAAAAAGCAAATATAAAAATTCAGATTTGAGACAAAAGAAGAAAAAAAGCAAAGTTTGTTCGGCTTTGAAAATTTATTGCTTTGAGTCATTAGATGATTTATGTAGATTAGCCAAACAGATTACAGCTGTCTATAAAGATGAAAGTACATTGTTTAAGTGTAAAAACTCCTATTACCTTTTGTTAACAGGAAGCTCATCCTCAGCTTCGCAATCATTGGATAATATAATGTGTGAATTTTCTACTCAGGTTTCAAATGCAAGTTTTTTTGAAGGATATTTAAATGAGTATGGGGAGAAAATTATTGAAGACAAAGCAATAGAAACTTTAATTTCTTATTTTTAACTAATTATAGGTTACAGCATATGCTGTAACCTATTTTTATATTGACATAATCAATGTTGGCTTGCCAACTTACGTTGTTTATTTATTATTCATTACTAATTCAATTACTTTGCCATTGTTCTTAGCAATATCAAATATGGCATTGTCAATCAAAGTGTTTTCTGGAATTATTACACTTCCATCTGCTCCATATATTGACTTAGTAGCTATCTTACCTTTTAAATACTCACGATGCTTCATTTCCATCATGTCAGAAACAGCACCAGCAGGAACTTCTATTTCTTCAGAGGTATTACTATTCAAGTCATTTATACCATCTTCAGAAGTTTTTTTTTCAGTTTCAACGTATTCACCAGATGAAACTAACTGTTTTGCGCTGTTAAGAAGATTAGACTCCACATCCTCACTAACTACTACAAGGTTCTTTCCAAATGTAACAATACTTTCACGAGGAATAATTCTAATATTCTTCTGAGTAATGTCAGCTATAAATTCAAGTCCGATAATGGTGCAATTATCGTCTTCATCTACGTAAATATCTCCAATTTCACCTATTAAACGACCCTTCTTAGTTAATACCTTTGTACCCTTAACTTGAATATTTTTTTGTAGTAGATCAATAGCAGCAGGAATCTTACTAATATCGTTTATAGCATCTTCATTCTCAATTGTTAATGCATATTCACCAATACCAAGTACATATTCTGTAGGAATAACCTTTGCACTAAGTATTTGAATCCCACTATCAACGACAACATAATCTATGGCACCTTTTTCGGCATTGATAATAACAGTTTTTACTTTACCAACTTCTGTTCCATCTGATATGCTGATTATAGGTAAACCAATTATTTCTTTTGACTTTTTCATTAAAAAGTACCTCCTCGAAATTCCAAATAATCTTATTCAAATCTATTTTATGTAATTCATAATTTCCTTTTTAACTTCTGGCTGAATTGCTGCTCCGTATTGACTTACTAAACCTTCTAAAATAATTATTGCCAAATCAGTACGTTCAAGCTGTTTATATAGTGCACATACATCTAATACAATCCAGAATATCATCTCATTATTTGGTTCATGCTGCAGTGCCTCTAAATAGCATTGAATAGCCTCTTCCTTTTTTCCTACATCCTTATAATCAAAGGCCTTAAATACAAGGGAATTGGAATCAATTTCTGCCATTTTATTCTCTAAAGCTTGGCTCTCTACAACATCGGTTTCTACTAATTCGTTTTGCGGTACCTTGATTTCGTCTAGTTTAACTTCAACTTCTGTAGTATTTTCAGTCACATCATCAAACGTATTTTCAATTACTTCAGCTTCAGTAGTACTTTCTGCTATATCATCATATGTATTTTCAATTACTTCAGCTTCAGTAGTACTTTCTACTATATCATCATATGTACTATGAATTATTTCATCATCCATAGATTTTTCTGTTACATCATTATATATACTTTCAGTTAATTCCTCTTTTATAACATCTTCTGGTATAGTATCTTTTGGTATAGCATCTTCTGGTATATCCTCTTCCTCTATTGGAAGCTGGGTTGATGCAATTTCCTGGTAAGCTGCTGCTGCCAAACTTGCGTAATCAATATCACTAGACTCTATTTTCTGCTCTTCACCTTCACGTGTAGAGCTGGCTTGAATAGATGTATCTACTACTTCTGAAGGCTCCATGAAACCAATTAAATTAGCAAAAACAACAGAGTCTGGAGCAGCAATTTCCCCCATACTTTTCTCTTTTAGATTACTATCCGCAACTTTTTCTATTCCCATTGTATCAATTTTTTCAACAGTGTCAACTGGTTTTTTCAACTTATTTGTCAGTCCATATACATTTTTTGTTAATTTATGTATGCTATGAATATTATTTTTAGATTGTACCTTCTTAACATTAAACCTAGCTATTATGCTATCGATAAAAACACAACAATCTATGGAAGCTACTTTTTTGGGTATACAGAATGAAATTATAAAACTTATTATTAATATAAAAATGAGAAAAACAAACATTACGGTTAAAATAGAAATAATTAGAGCTATATTTTTGTTCAAACTAATATTATTGTTTATTATCATCATTACTGAATTAAAAATTAGTTTAAAAGTTAAACCCAGAATGATAGAACCAATTGAAATTGAAAATAGTATTCCAAGATTCAATTCCTTTGCTCTATACAGTAAAAAAAATGCAACTAGCGAGGTTAATAAAATTGTAATGAGAACTATTACCTCAGTATTGGACATAAACGCCTCCACAATAGTGTATCTTTATTTATTCTTTTGTAAAATTAGTCAACTCTAAATAGCCTAAATTGGTATATTCGCTATTTAACCACAAATTCCTTCTTATTCTAACTAAAAAAGAAAACCTTTTGTAAATTAAAATTGTATTTTTGCATTTTTATGTGTATTAATATGCATTTTTGTTACATTTTGGTAGTTAATTGCTCTACTCACTTAATAGATTTAGGCCGACATTTAGTCGGCCTTACTTTATTAGTACATCTCTAACATTTATTTCTCAGCTACTTTACAACCAATGCATTTTTCAGTACTGTTTTCATGTCTGTCGCACAAATAAATTTGAGTGAGCCTCTAACATTCTCAGGTATCTCATCAATGTCCTTCTTATTGTCAATGGGTATAATGACAGTTTCAATTCCAGCCCGGTGTGCAGCCAGTACCTTTTCCTTTAAGCCTCCGATAGGAAGCACCCTACCTCTGAGAGTAATTTCTCCAGTCATACCAACCTTCCTGTTTACTGGAATACCTGAAAGTGCAGAAACCATTGCAGTTGCAAGAGTTATACCTGCTGAAGGTCCTTCTTTCGGGGTCGCTCCTTCTGGAATATGAATATGAATATCATACTTTTCATGGAATTTTTCATCTATTTTTAGCTCCTTGCATCTAGATCTAATGTAACTTATAGCAGCCTTTGCAGATTCCTTCATAACATTTCCCAATTGACCAGTAAGCTCTAGTTTTCCATTTCCTTGCATCAAATTTACTTCAATAGAAAGAGTAACTCCCCCTACCGGTGTCCAGGCAAGACCAGTGGCAATACCTATTTGATCTTTTTCGTTTGCAAACTCTATTCTATGTTTTTTAACTCCAAGAAATTTCTCAAGGTTGGATTGTGATACAGTTACAACCCTCTTTTTCTCAGAAACAATTGTCTTTGCAACCTTCCTGCATATTGATCCAATTTCTCGTTCAAGGCTTCTAACCCCAGCTTCTCTTGTATAATAGTTTATAACTGCTCTAATAGTTTCTTCGTCAATTTTTATGTTTTTAGAGGTTAACCCATGTAATTCAATCTGCTTTGGAAGCAAATATTTCATTGCTATATTTGCTTTCTCTTCCTCAGTATAGCTAGAAATATCTATTATTTCCATTCGATCCAAAAGCGGTCTTGGAATAGTATCTAGGCTATTTGCTGTCGTCAAGAACAGAACATTTGATAAATTGAAAGGTAACTCTAGATAATGATCCCTAAAGGCAAAATTCTGTTCCGAATCTAGAACTTCTAACATAGCAGAAGCAGGGTCACCTCTAAAGTCATTACTCATTTTATCTATCTCATCCAATAAAATCAATGGATTGTTTGAACCAGCCTGTTTTATTGCAGAAATAATCCTACCTGGCATTGAACCAATATAGGTTCTTCTATGACCACGTATTTCAGACTCATCCTTTACTCCCCCTAAAGATATGCGAACATAGTTTCTATTGAGAGCCTTTGCAATTGACTTTGCTATTGAGGTTTTCCCCACGCCAGGAGGACCTACTAAGCATAGGATAGGACCCTTAAGACTATTTTTCAGCTTCTGTACTGCTAAGTATTCTACAATACGTTCTTTAACCTTTGTAAGCCCATAGTGGTCTTGCTCAAGAGTTTCCTGTGCAAAACTAATATCAATAATTTCTTCGGTAGACTTATTCCACGGCAGATCAAATATCAAATCAAGATAGGTTCTTATTACACTTCCCTCTGCAGAGCCTTGTGGCATTTTTGACAGTCTGTCTAGCTCCTTTAAAACTTTCTTTTCTACTTCTTCTGGAAATTTAGAACCTTCTATTCTGGATTTGTATTCTTCCACTTCTCCAGCAATTCCCTCTTTGTCACCTAGCTCGGTCTGTATCGCCTTAATTTGTTCACGAAGGTAATACTCCTTCTGTACCTTATCTATTTGCTTTCTAACCTTAGAATTAATATCCTTTTCAATTTCTAAGATTTCAGTCTCCTGATAAATAATTCGAATCAGCTTCTCAATTCTTCTTAGCGGATGGAACTCTTCTAATATTTCTTGCTTTTGCTCTAATTTTAAGGGTATATTATTGGCAATAATATCAGCAATCTGACTGATATTTCCAATTTCCGATACACTAAGAGCAGTGTCAGGAGATACCTTCCCACTAAGCTTCACATACTCCTCAAAAATTGAAACCAATCTTCTTTTTAGGGCTTCAACCTCATTATCATCAAACTTCTCATCTATTTCAGTTTCTGTCACCTCTACAATAAAAAAAGGCTCCTTCTGTACAATATCCTTTATCTCTGCTCTATTTATACCTTCAACTAGAACCCTTATGGTATCCCCTTGAAGTTTTAAAAGCTGCTTAACCTTGGAAACTGTACCGATTGAATAAATTTCATCAATATCGGGAGAATCTGAAGAAGCATCCTTTTGTGCAACTAAAAATATCAATTGATCATTTATCATTGCCTCTTCTAAAGCTTTTATTGACTTATCTCTTCCAACATCAAAATATAAAGTCATAAATGGAAAGACTGTCAAGCCTCGTAATGGCAATAATGGTAATGTTTTAGACATGTTTATCCTCTCAAATAGTTATAATCTAATTTAATTTTGCATTAACATTATACCCTTGTTAACTTTTAAGTTCAACACAGAGTTCTTAGCTTAGCAGAAAAATATCATCCAATGAAGCTAAAATCTTTAACAAGGGTAGCAGCAGCTTATCCCCAAATGAGGATATATATGGTGTAAACTAATTACTTCTAAGCACAAGACCCCTTTCAGCATCTACAGTAACTACAGACCCTGATTTTAGAATTCTGGTAGCATTCTCTGCCCCCACAATAACTGGAATATCCAATACCAATCCAACAATAGCTGAATGGCTAGAAAGTCCGCCCTCTTCCACTACAATTGCAGCAGCCCTCTTTACAACAGGAAGCATATCATTATTAGTAAACGGAACCACAAGTATATTTCCATCATTAAATTTCTCCAGTGCCTCTTCTGGAGTCTGCGCTACACAAAGTTCACCTGTAGCAGATGCTTCACCAATTCCAGTACCCTGTACTAATACTTTTCCCACTATATGAACTTTTAATGTATTGGTTGTTCCACTTATGCCAGCAGGTACTCCTGCTGTTATAACTGCTAAATCTCCATTTTTAACCAAACCAGATTCCAATGCCTTCTCTATTCCCATATCAAACATTTCATCTGTTGTAGCTGCAACTCCAACCAAATAAGGTAGTACTCCCCAGGATAAATTTAGCTGTCTTTGAACCTTTGGATTCACAGTAGTTGCAATAATAGGACATGCTGGTCTAAACCTAGCAATCATTCTAGCAGTATGACCTGATTGAGTAACTGTAATAATTGCAGAAGCCTTCAAATCAAAGGCTGTAGTACAGGTGGCATGGCTTATTGCATTAGTCACACTAGTTAATTCAGATATTTCAGTAGTGAATCTCTTCCAGTAATTCATTGCACTTTCGGCCTTTTCAGCAATCTTATCCATCATTGCTATACTCTCTAATGGATGCTTTCCTGCTGCTGTTTCTCCTGAAAGCATTACTCCACTTGTACCGTCATATATAGCGTTGGCAACGTCACTAGCTTCGGCACGAGTTGGTCTTGGATTTCTAATCATTGAATCAAGCATCTGTGTAGCCGTAATAACCGGTTTCCCATTTTTAAAGCACTTTTGAATTATGTTTTTTTGTACTATAGGGACCTCTTCAACTGGAATTTCTACTCCTAAATCACCTCTAGCAACCATAATTCCATCTGATATCTTAAGTATTTCATCAAAATTTGTGATACCTTCTCTATTCTCAATTTTAGATATAACTAAAATATCACTTCCACCATTTTTCTCTAGTACCTTTCGTATTTCTATAACATCTGATGCTTTTCTTACAAAAGATGCCGCAATTATATCAAAGTCATTTTCTATTCCGAATTTAATATCATCTATATCTTGGCTAGTAAGAGCAGGTAATTTTATTTTTGCACCAGGAACATTAATACCTTTGTGATTGCCCACAGCTCCTCCATTGAGGACAACACAATAAATATCTTTATTTTTAATTTCTACAACCTCAAGTTCAACTAAGCCATCATCAATTAAAATTCTACTACCCCTAGAAACATCCTTATACAACTCTTTATATGTGATAGTGCACTTGGATTCATCTCCAATAATGTCTTTATTGACTAGAATAAAATCATCGTTCTCCTTAAGCATAATCTGCCCATCGCTAAAACTGCCTGTTCTAATCTCAGGGCCTTTTGTATCAAGCAGTAACGGAATTGGTAGTTTTAGCTCGGTTCTGATTTTTTTAAATAAATCAGCTCTTTTCCTATGTTCTTCATGTGAACCGTGTGAAAAATTCATTCTTGCTACATTCATTCCACCTAACATCATTTTTCTAAGTATATCAGCATTGTCTGTAGCAGGTCCTAGTGTACAAATTATTTTAGTTCTTCTCATAATGACCTCCATGCGCCATAACGTGGCAAAAATTATTAGTAGTGTAGTTCTCCAAATATGCTATAAAGCTATGTAAGGAAGTAGTTGATTTTAATAATCCTTAAACTATATATTAGCATCTTCTCTTATTTGTAACGCCTTTGTCATCAAAAAGTTTATGCTTAATTTTTTGAACTTAAAACACTAATATGATATTTTATTTTTAACTTCTTGTCTACTATTTTAAATACTTAAATAAAAACTTATCTTTGTTATACCCCTATTTATACTGCTTAATCCAAATTTTCATTAAAATAATAAGCCTAATAAACAACGCAAGTTGGAAAGCCTACATTGCTTATGTCAACAACGCAAGCACAAGCCAACATTGCTTATGTAAATCAAAAACCCCAGTAGGCTATATATTATATGTCTACTGGGGCTTTAATTGTACATTCTTATCTTTTATTGTATATGCTTACCTCTGATCCATCGGCACAAACTTTTTCGCCTTTGAAATACTCTTGTAGGCTGGTCTTATAATTTTTTGGTTACATACTACCTCTTCTATTCTATGTGCACACCAACCAACAATTCTTGCCACAGCAAAAAGTGGTGTAAATAATTCTGTAGGTATGCCTAATGCATCATATACAAAACCTGAATACAGGTCTACGTTAGCACAAATGTTTTTTGAAGTTCCTTTTTTCTCACTGAACACATCTGGCCCAATCCTCTCAACTGCATCGTAAAGTAAAAACTCCTTTTCTCTACCCTTCTCAATAGCTAATTCATGAGCTTTTTCCTTTAGCAAAATTGTTCTAGGATCTGACAGAGTATATACCGCATGACCTAAGCCATATATAAGTCCTGCACCATCAAAAGCTTCTCCGTTCATAATTTTTTCTAGATAGCTTCTAACTTCGCCATCATTTCCCCAGTCTGAAACATTTTCCTTTATGTTCTCAAGCATTCTCATTGCCTTAATATTAGCACCACCATGTTTTGGTCCTTTAAGGGATCCAACAGCAGCAGCTATAGCCGAATAAGTATCTGTATCTGTAGAGGAAACAACTCTAGCAGCAAAAGTAGAGTTGTTTCCTCCACCATGTTCTGCATGAAGCACCAAGGCTAAATCAAGAATTTCAGCTTCTGTCTGAGTATACTTATTATCCGGCCTAATCAGATGCAAAATATTTTCTGCGGTAGATAAATCAGTCCTTGGGTTATGAATGTACAAGCTTTGTCCGCCATAATAATGTGCTTTTGCCTGAAGACCATATGCAATCATTGTTGGGAAGCGTGCAATAAGTTCGATGCTTTGCCTTAATATGTTTTTAGTATCTGTAGAATCAGGATTCTCATCGTAAGAATAGGATGCCAACACGCTTCTAGCTAGCTTATTCATTATATCTGAACTTGGAGCCTTTAGTATCATATCCTCAGTAAATCCATCCGGCAATGATCTTAAGTCACCTAAAAGTGCACAGAACTCATCAAGCTGGGCCTTATTAGGCAGTGTTCCAAACATAAGTAAATAGCATACCTCTTCAAATCCAAATCTTTTCTCCTGCTGAAAGCCTCTTACTAGCTCAACAACATCTATTCCTCTATAAACCAGTCGTCCTTCATCTTCTTTTCTTTCACCCTCGTAAAGAACATAACCGTGAACCTCTCCTATTTCAGTAAGTCCTACTAAAACTCCAGAGCCGTCGCTATTTCTCAAACCCTTTTTTACATTGTATCTGCTAAAAGCCTCCGGATCGATAACATTTACACCCTTAATAACATCTATCATTTTTTCAACATAAGCATTTAACTTTTCTTCCATAATATGCCCTCCCTATACTATTTTAGTCCAATTGCAAAAAATAAAACAAAACATAACTAGTTGATTAATCTTGAAATATAAGACGTAAATAAATTCAGAATTGAATTTCAAACTATACTAATAGTATAATATTTCTCATAAAATTGCAAGTTTTATTTGTTAAAAATTCATCAAACCCTTAGTAACTTTATTTCTCTATATAAAAACAGACAAGCTCAGGTGTATTACCTTCCTTTGTCTGTTGGTATTTTATCCAATAAATCTTATAATCTATACTGTTAATGAATACTATTCTTTACCGCAGCATTTTTTGTATTTCTTGCCGCTTCCGCAAGTACATGGATCATTTCTGCCAACTTTATTGCTAACAGCCATTTTTGATACTCTGAATTCTTTTGTTATGTCTTTTCTAACATCCTCTGAAAGAATATTATCCCACTCCTCCAAATTGTAAAGCCATTCTGCTTTTGCATCAAGCATGTTAAAATACAATTTCTCATAGTCTATTTCAATATCTAACTCAGTGGAATCCTCTAAAGTATCTAAGTCAACCTCATTTACTAAGCTAGTATTAATTCCATCTATAAAACCAGAAAAAGTAACTAAATCCATATTAAACGAGCTTGCCACCTCAGAAAGGGTACCTTTTATCGTTTTAAGGTTGTTAGCCAATATTTTAGCATAGTTCTCTTTTTCCTTTAAAAAATATTCCTTCCAAAAAGATTCATTTGCTTGTGGAGTCCTTTCCTGTTCTGCAATTTCTCTCCACTTTTCATATAGTGTCATAACAATTGCTCCTTTTCTTTTTAAAAATCTTTACTTATATCACAAACAAATATATCACACTCTTAATTGATTAATCAAGCAGTGTTTTACCTTTGAAATATTGCGTTAACCATTTTTAATAAAACTGCATATATTGAAATAGATGCTTAATGATGAATTTTTCTTATAATATGGTGGTGAAAAGATGATTAACAATAATTTATTTTATACTAATCAAATGGATAATTCAAGGCAAGTTCCCGGTACGGCTTACATCAGACTGTTTCACGCTGCACCCGGTGCACCTGAAGTAGATATCTATGCAAATGGAAAACAGATAGCAAAAAGACTAGTTTACGGACAATTTACAGATTACCTTGCATTACCTGTAGGTTCATATACTTTTGAAGCCTTTCCTGTGGGCTTAACAGACTCCCCAGTCCTTAGCGTTACTATTCCGATTCAAAATAATGTATATACATTAGCCCTTATTGGTTTGCTTCCGAAAATAGGAATACTTCCTATCGTTGATGAATTTGTATCTATCTCTCCTGAAAGAGCAAATATTCGATTCGCAAATTTATCACCTAACGCTCCTAACCTGAATCTGGCACTAAGAGGCGGTATGAATATATTTACAGATATAGGTTATACAGAAGTCAGTGGTTATACATCAATTCGTCCAGGACTCTACAATTTTGTTGTCACTTCAGTAACATCGCCTGCAACTATTATCGTTGATGTTCCGAGAGTACGTATATTGGGTAGAAGAAATCTAACCTTTTATGTTTTAGGTTTATACGGCCAACAACCTTCATCCTTGGAAGTTTATATTCCTATGGATGGAACAACCTTCCTAAGAAGCTTCTAAAACAACGCAAGTTGGCAAGCCAACATTGCTTTATGTTAATAAAAAGAGGGTAAATACCCTCTTTTTATTAATCCTACATCTTCTGTCTTGGTCTGTGGCTAGTCAAAAGCTAGGTTAAAACTCACAGCTTCCTGTTGTTCTAGGGAATGGTATTACGTCTCTGATATTATTTATACCTGTAAGGTACATTATAGCTCTTTCAAAGCCTAATCCAAAACCTGCATGCTTTGTTCCGCCAAACTTACGAAGCTCAAGGTACCACCAGTAGTCTTCTTTTATCAGACCCATTTCATCCATTTTCTGTTCAAGAACTTCAAGGCGTTCCTCTCTCTGACTTCCACCGATTATTTCACCTATTCCAGGAACAAGTAAATCCATGGCAGCAACTGTCTTGCCGTCCTCATTAATTCTCATATAAAATGCTTTGATTTCTTTAGGATAATCAGTTACAAATACAGGCTTCTTAAATACTTGTTCCGTTAAGTATCTTTCATGCTCTGTTTGTAAATCACTACCCCACTCTACAGGATACTCAAATTCATCCTTGTTTTTCTGAAGGATTTCTATTGCCTCTGTATAGGTAATGTGCGCAAAATTCGAGCTAACAACATTGCTTAATCTTTCAAGAAGACCCTTATCTACAAAGCTATTGAAGAATTGCATTTCTTCAGGAGCATTTTCCAAAACATAGTTGATAATATATTTGAGCATATCTTCCGCTAACATCATGTCATCCTTTAAGTCGGAAAATGCAATTTCCGGCTCAATCATCCAAAATTCAGCCGCATGTCTTGCTGTATTTGAATTTTCAGCTCTAAAGGTAGGACCAAAGGTATAAATATTTTTAAATGCAAGTGCATATGCTTCTCCAGTTAGCTGCCCACTAACTGTTAAACTAGTTTCCTTTTCAAAGAAATCTTCAGAATAATCTATCTCTCCATCCTTTTGTTTAGGTGGATTTTTCATATCAAGTGTAGTAACCCTAAACATCTGACCTGCACCCTCCGCATCACTTCCAGTGATTATTGGAGTGTGAACATATACAAAGCCTCTCTCTTGAAAGAACTGGTGAATAGCAAAAGCAGCTAAGGACCTAACTCTAAATACAGCTGAAAAAGTATTTGTCCTAGGTCTCAAATGTGAGATTGTTCTAAGGAATTCAAAGGAATGTCTTTTCTTCTGGAGTTGATAATCAGAAGGACATTGATTCTCTATAGTTATTTTTGTCGCTTTTAATTCAAAGGGTTGTTTTGCATTTGGAGTTTCAATCAATTCCCCTTCAACCTCAATCGCTGAACCCACTGAAAGCTTTGCAACTTCTTTGAAGTTATCTAGTTTGTCTTCATCAAATACTACTTGAAGATTCTTAAAAAAAGTTCCATCATTGAGCTCGATAAATCCAAAGGTTCTAGAATCACGAACAGTCCTAACCCACCCTGGAACTGTGATTGTTTTACCCATATAAGATTGAGTGTCTCTAAATATTTTTTTAATTTCTGAATAGCTCATTACACAGTACTCCTTTGTACTAAATCATTTATATTTTTTATACATTATTATATATTTAAAGTGCGACTACACCTTCTGCCTTCTCATTTTGCTTTGTACTTAAAGCAGTTCTATATTGTTTTTTGAACATTCTTCAAACATATCATCGCCCCATACTGAAGCCTGAACTTCTCCAATATGTGCCTTTCCCAAAAAGAACATACAGATTCTTGATTGTCCTATCCCTCCACCTATTGTGTACGGAAGTTCTTTATTAATAATGTCCTTATGGAATTTAAATTTCTTTCTATCCTCACACTCAGCCTTTTTAAGCTGAGCTACAAGTGAATCCTCATCAACTCTAATCCCCATTGAGGATACCTCAAAAGCCACATCAAGTACTGGATAGTAGAAAACGATATCCCCATTTAATGACCAGTCATCATAGTCTGGGGCCCTTCCATCATGCTTAACACCAGAGTTTAATAAATCTCCTATCTTCATAATGAATATAGCCTTTTTTTCTCTAGCTATTGCATTTTCTCTCTCTTTTGGGCTTAATGTAGGATACATGTCTTCCAATTCCTGAGTTGTAATAAAGAAAATATCCTCTGGCAAGTAACGCTGTAAATCGGGGTACAAGTTAACTAAATAGTCCTCTGTTCTCTTGAAAACAGAATATATCTTTTTTACAATCTGCTTGAGAGTATCTTCTGTCCTATCACTTTTAAGAATTATCCTCTCCCAATCCCATTGGTCTACATAAACTGAATGTAGGTTATCTAAATCCTCATCTCTTCTAATTGCATTCATATCTGTATAAAGACCTTCCCCAGATGCAAAGCCATAACGTTTTAGAGCCATTCTCTTCCACTTCGCAAGTGAGTGTACAACCTCAACAGTGTCTCCGCCTAAACCTTTTAAGTCAAAAGAAACTGGTCTTTCAGTCCCATTCAAGTTATCGTTCAATCCAGTTTCAGGTCTAACAAATAAAGGTGCTGAAACTCGAGTTAAGTTTAATTCCTTAGCAAGCTCATTCTCAAAATAATCTTTTGTCTGTTTAATAGCTATTTCTGTCATACGAATATTGAGACTAGATTTATATCCATCTGGTTTTATAAGACGATTCATAGTTTTACCTCCTACTACCTTTTAGTGAAAAAGTTTTAAATTTACAATTTTATCAAGATTATAAGACTGTTAAAAGTCATTGTATCACAAATTAATTAAAATACACTAGTGAAATCATAAATTTTTTGATTCCACTAGTGTATTTTATATTATTTCCATTTTATATTACATTGAGTCAAAAGTATTCCTTACTTCAACAAGGAATTGTTCTGTATTTACAGTTCTTATATTCTCTGCTTCTGAAAGCATTGCAAGGTCTTTTGTCATAATTCCATTCTCGATAGTCTGAATTGAAGCCTTGTCCATCTTATCAGCAAATTCAACAAGCTCTCTAATTCCATCTAGCTCACCTCTTTTACGAAGTGCACCAGTCCATGCGAAGAGTGTTGCCATAGAGTTGGTAGAAGTTTCCTTTCCCTCTAGGTGCTGATAATAATGACGCTGAACAGTTCCGTGAGCTGCTTCATACTCAAAATAGCCCTCTGGTGAAACCAGTATAGAGGTCATCATTGCGAGGCTTCCGAAGGCAGTTGCAACCATGTCTGACATAACATCTCCATCATAGTTCTTACATGCCCAGATAAAGCCTCCATCAGATCTCATAACACGTGCAACAGCATCATCAATTAATGTATAAAAATATTCAATTCCAGCTGCTTTAAACTTATCATCATATTCATTGTCATATATTTCTTGGAAAATATCCTTAAACCTATGATCATATTGCTTTGAAATAGTATCCTTAGTTGCAAACCAGATATCCTGTTTCTGATCTAATGCAAAATTGAAGCAGGATCTTGCAAAGCTCTCAATAGATTTATCTAAATTGTGTACTCCCTGAATAATGCCAGGGCCTTTAAAATCAAATATTGTCTGGCGAGTTTCTTCTCCCTTTTCGTTTGTAAATACTAATTCAGCCTTTCCTGCTCCTGGTACGCGGTATTCAACATTTCTATAAACATCGCCATACGCATGTCTGGCAATAGTAATTGGCTTATCCCATGTCTTAACAAAAGGCTTTACGCTATTCAATATTATTGGCGCACGGAATACGGTACCATCCAAGATTGCTCTTACAGTACCATTTGGGCTCTTCCACATCTGAGTTAGATTGTATTCCTTAACTCTTTCTGCATTTGGAGTGATTGTCGCACATTTAACTGCAACACCATATTTTTTTGTTGCCATTGCAGAATCAATAGTAACCTGGTCACCAGTTTGTTCTCTGTATTCCAGTCCTAAATCATAGTACTCAGTTTTCAAATCGATATAAGGAAGTAATAAAATATCCTTAATCATTTTCCAGATTATTCTGGTCATTTCGTCTCCATCCATCTCAACGAGTGGAGTTTTCATATTAATCTTTGCCATATACATACTCCTTTATAGTTTAATTATGATTTGCTTGATTATATTATGTGTGTGAAAACAATTGTTATTGTTTTCACACACATAATATAGCATATTGAAAGTAGGTATGTAAACTTGAATTTTAGGAAGGTGGATTTCGATTAATATTTGTACAAAGTATTATGGTTAAGTTCTATTCTCCAGCAACCCCATATTAGCCTTATTTTATTCTCTTTGCTATTCTTTTAAGCATCTTTCCACCACCGTAATAGGCTGAATTATAAAACCCATTATTTTTTAAACGGTATTCAAATATATAATTTGGATTATTTGCTTCATATTCAGCA
>JAEZOA010000116.1 GCA_023441625.1 Bacillota bacterium | reverse complement strand
CCTCGCTTCTATATTAATCAGTGCTTGCTTTTCAGTTATCTCACCTGCTTGTACACGGACAATTTCCTTTGGAATAATACTGGTATAAATATTATTTTTCCATCGGCTCTCATCCAGAATCTCAGGCGTATATCTTTTTCTGCTCTGCTCATAGCTTTTTAATACAACTGACTTCCATGGTTCAAGGTTCTGTAAATCCATCCGTTTATAATACTCTTTCCTAAGAGTGGACCCCCCCAACAATGGCAATGGAATGGCATTTTGGTTACCGCATGCCCACAATAGAAAATCCTCTGTTTCCCTAATATTTCTTCCATACTTATTAATACCTAAGCTCCAGCCGCCAAGAACTGGTGTCTGCCCCGGAATAAAGGCATATCCGATATTCCCGGCTATTTTTGATTTAGTATAATTATTAATATCTCCCGAATCCGAATCATATAGCACCGTCATAGCATACTCACCTGTTTTGAATTCATCCACCACTTCATTCCAGGACTTAATCGGCTTAGGAGAGGTATACTTATAACAGTTTATAAAATTCTTCAATGCCACCTCAGAGTTGCTGTTATTTATAATAATATTCCCTTTTTCATCAAAAACAGAACTTTCATATGACCACAAACGATTTAAAAAGCTGATAGAAGTAAAAACATTTTCTCCGCTTACCAAAGCAGCCCCATATTTAACCGGTGATGCTGGGTTAATACTCTTTGTAAAAAACTCTGAAACTATATTAAACTGAGCCCAGGTTTTTGGAGGCACCAATTCTCCTCCGTATAACCTTTTAAATTTTCTTTTTATAACAGGTTCCTCAAATAAATCTTTCTGATAAAACAATATTTGTGCACCTGACATAAACGGAAAAGCATACAGTGATTCTACATACATTCCATACCATTTTAGTATGCCATCTATAAACCCATCAAAATATTTCTGATTATTACGCTTTAAATGATCCAGATTCAGAACATATCCACTCTCAATAATACCTTCAAGCCAGGTAATATCCATCATAATCCCATCATAATACTCTGATTTGCTTATGGCTTCTTTATACAAAACCTGCTCTAATTCAGAATAAGAGAGAAGATCAAAAGTTATTCTCCCTCCGCTTTCTTTTTCATATACCTTAGCAATCATTTTAAGACTCCACGAAGAAGGACAGTCAAACATGGCAAAACGCAATTGTGTATTTGTTTTTTTAATTCCGTATTTCATTGGAGAAATTTTATCACATTCCGCTGAAATAATACTTGTAATAGGTTCATGAATCGAGGGATTAGCGATTGCTTCAAGCAATTGCTCTACTGCCTTGCTTGCAATCTTCTTCTGAGATACAGAAATCTGCTCCTCAAAATCTCCTTCATCCTCAATCCAGCTACTTTCCTTTATAACAATAATTGAAATATCCTTTAGCCCAAGTGTATCCATAGCTTTTTTTATACCCTGAGCAATCAAATAATTCCCAGCAATTATTCCTTTAATATTAGGATTATATAAATAAAGCTCAAAAAAAGCCTGAAAGCCTCTTTCCTTATTACAATCCACTATTTTAACCAAATCATATCTATTGTAATATTTGTTATATATATTCAACAATCTTCCATCGTCTAATAAGTCATATTCCATTATTAATCCAATGTCAGCCAAGCCCTGTCTTTGTAACCTTTGTAATGCTTTTTCAAAGGCTTCTGAATAATCTATTACAATTCTGTCTCCCAAATAATCAGGGAGATTGCGTCTTGTAATCAGAATGGAAGGTAAAGGTCCTTTAATATTTAAATAATTAGGTTTTTTCCTAGTCATTGAATATAGAATTATTCCGTCAACACTTTGTTCAATACACCGAGATATACTTTTCTTTTCAAGTAAATTATTATTTTGACTAAACTTTAATAAGATACTATAACCCTTTGCAAGAAGGAACTCTTCCACTTCCTTTACAAATTCTGAAAACTCAGGCTGTATAATATTAGGGATAATAACTCCTATTAATAAACTTTTTGTATTTTTTAGATTTCTGGCATTTGCATCAGGATGATAAGATAACTCTTCCATTGCTTTTTCAACCCGAGTAATCAATTGTTCATTATCGGTTTTTCCATTAAGTACATTTGACACTGTACCAATTGAAACCTTTGCAAGCTTTGCAACTTCCTTTATTGTTGCCAAGGTAATCTTACCTCCTTAAATGTATTAGCTTTACTCATATGGATTTTATCACATACCTCTTGACATTATCAAGTTTTCATTGCTTATTAGATTACCATATAATGGTTAGAAAAAGAGGAAACTTTACAAAAGTTATGCAAAGAATCCTCCTGTTTAAACCTTGATACTACTTTTCTCCATTATACTCTTTAATTGCATTTACCATTGCTACAACATTTTCTGTTGGAACACCTGGCTGAATATTATGAATTGTATTAAATACAAAACCACCATTCTTGCCAAATATCTTACAGCACTCCAATACCTCTTCATGAACCTGTTTTGGAGTTCCGAATGGTAATGTCTTTTGGGTATCAACTCCGCCTCCCCAGAAAGTAACTCTATCACCATAAGAATCTTTTAGTAATACTTTATCCATGTTTTTGGCTGTCCATTGTACTGGATTTAAAATGTCAAAGCCTGCATTAATTATCTCAGGGATAAGTTTATATACACTTCCACAGCAATGCTTAAAGGTTTTCCATTTTGTATTCTGATGAATCCAGTCATTAACTTTTTTATAGTAAGGAGCGTAAACCTCAGTAAAAACTTCATTTGAGCAAAATGGTCCATTCTGTGTGCCAAAATCAGTTCCGCATATATATGCAACCTGAATTGTTTCACCTAATACATCATGCATTTTCTTTAAATTATCTATTGCATAATGTAGCTGATATTCAAATATTTCATGCAAAACCTCAGGTCGTGAAACAATAGAAACATACCACTCAGTAATATCCCTAAGACCCTTTGGCTGTTTTAACTGAGGTCCAGGTACTAATGCAATATCACCAAAGGCTGTACCACCAAGGTTACCCATTACTACATCACTGCTGTTTTCAAACCTCGGCCTTTGTACCTTGAGCCATTCCAGATCTTCATCGGATATAGGGCCAAATTCCTCAAAATTATCCTTTACGTCATATTCATCTTCATCAAATTCTGGAGCACGATTAATATTATCAAAATACACTCCATTCTTTGGCATGCATCCTGCTGGTGGATATGTTGTATCAGCGCATGAGTAAATATAAGTGTTTCCATTCTTATCGGTGCTTGTAATAAAATCCTCAGCCACCAATACATCCTGTCCCCAAGGGGTCTTCCACTCTTTGAATTTATCTGTCTGCTTAAAGCCAAACATAGTCCCAGCATTCCAGAGAGGAGTGGTTTGAATTCCCATTGCTGCTTTTAAATCCTCCTCCATAAAGGCTAACATTTGAACTGGTTCTAAAATTTTAATTGGCTTTTTTTCTAAACCATAATATTCTCTTAAGCCTTCTACCACCTTACAATGAATACCTGTAGTAGGCATACCACCAATATCTAAAAGTACTGGCCCTTCAATATGATTAACCGCCAGCTTTAATTTTTCTTTTCCTGTCATAGCTATATCTCCTATAAGTTTATTTCTTTTTAGATTGATTGATAATATCAAATACGACTGCTGCTAATAACACCAAACCTTTTATAGCCTTCTGCCAATCTGTTCCCACACCTATTATAGACATTCCGTTATTTTTTGTGAATAATTAATAATTTTTTTTGATTAATTTTTCGATTTCACAGCAAATATCACTACATTCCTCAGGACTGATCAGGATTTCAAGTTCGATGCGTATTTCTTCACGCTCAAATGGCAGTATTTTGTGTATTTGAGAAGCCTCTGCCACTCTTCCATACACACCAGAATTTGTAGGTTCTAACCCCATTACATAATCTCCCGACGCAATAGACTTCCATTGAACAAACTTTGGCAGGTAACGTTTATTAAATTTTATTTTTATTCCGATATTACTCTTTAAGTTGAATAAGCAAGCAAAGGTATCACCATTCTCATCAGCTGCTAGTTCATGGAGATATACTCTTTCCGGCTCATTGTCAACTGGCTGCTCCATATGATTCCATTTATCAGCATCTTTCTGAGCTTCCTTATCTCTTGGTGTCACTTTTAAGGTAGGTAGGAGTACAACAGCATTTTCATCTAGAAAAGGATATCCAAAATTGAAATGATATAACAGCATCATAGGTTCTTCTTTAAATCCGTTATTCTCAATTATATCTGTTATAGTTACTTTGTTGTCACCATAGACTGTTTCAATTTTCCTTCTAAGAGTTAAGTTCTTTCCAAAAATTTCTGCCTCCCTCATCTTTCCGCTGACAGAAAGTATATAGCTGTCCTCGTTCCATTCACTATCAGCACTTACATGTTCAGCAGGTGTAGAACGGATTCTTCCATGCATCGGGTAGTGACCCCTATCATCTTCACAAGGAAGACAGGTATTTTCCAACCCACAAGTGAAGAATAATCCCCCCATTAAGCTTCTAGGTCCTTCCTCTCCATGTGTATCATAATCTGGCCTACTAGTAAGCCCCTGTTTGGATAGGAAATTAATATTCATTCCTTTATATGAAAAATCTACAATATCAAGACATTTATCAACTGATACCTGAAAACGCATATCTCCATTTTTGATATCATAACCTTTCATTCCACTGGCTCTTCCTTCTCCAAAAGAAATTGATCTTACAAATGCAACCTGTTGCATACTTCCGAGGTATTTGTGAATTTTATTCTTTTTCATAGTTCATTCCTCCACTTTCATGAATCGTTTCATGTTTATATGCTATCACTATAACGATTTATTTTCAATTGGTATTTAACGTTGAATTAATATATTATATTATAAGAACAAGATAAATTCATAAAACATTGGGAGGAATACTAATGAAAGCGCTATTTATTGGTGGTACAGGTACAATTAGCTCTGCTATTTCAACAGCTTTAATTAAGCAAGGTTGCCAATTGTATTTATTAAATCGTGGTAATAACAACGATAGAATTCCTGAGGGTGCAATTAATTTGAAGGCTGATATCAATAATGAGTCATATGTTTTGGAACTTATAAAAGATTTAAAATTTGATGTAGTTGCTGATTTTATAACTTATGTTCCTTCACAGGTTGAGAGAGATATCAGATTGTTTTCCGGAAAAACCAATCAATATATTTTCATTAGCTCTGCCTCTGCATATCAGAAACCATTATCAAATTACCACATAACAGAGTCTACTCCGTTGTCAAATCCTTATTGGGAATACTCTCGTAATAAAATCGCCTGTGAGGAGGTTTTAATATCTGAATATCGCAAAACCGGTTTTCCAATAACAATAGTTAGACCAAGCCACACCTATGATAATCGCTCTGTTCCACTTGGAGTACACGGTAGTTGTGGAAGTTGGCAGGTATTAAAGAGAATGCTTTCTAATAAACCTGTAATTATTCATGGAGACGGAACTTCCCTGTGGACCTTAACCCATAACAGTGATTTTGCCAAAGGCTTTATTGGCTTGATGGGGAATATCCATGCTATTGGTGAGGCTTTTAATATAACCACTGATGAAAGCCTAACCTGGAATCAGATTTACCAAATAATTGCCGATGCTCTAGGAGTTAAGCTAACTGCTGTTCATATAGCATCAGAGTATTTGGCTGCATGCAGCAATTACGATTTAACAGGTTCACTTATTGGAGACAAAGCTAATTCAGTAGTTTTTGATAATTCTAAGCTAAAAGGATTGGTACCGGATTTTGTAGCTACTGTACGCTTTGATCAAGGTATAAGGATGACTTTAGATAATATTCTATCAAAACCTGAACTTCAAAAAGAAGATTCAGAATTTGATTTGTGGTGCGATACAGTTATTGAAAACTATAATGCTTCTATAAAAAAGTCAATCCAAACTATCGGCTAAAGACGATAGTTTGGATTGACTTATATAAGTTAAGCTTAAAGCCAGAATAATATTTAGCTATTATCCTGGCTTTAGTTTACATTTGGTCTTTGATACTAATTTCCCTTTGATATTGGTCGTGCTGGATCATAAACCTTGCTGACATCAAACAAATCCTTCATTACGTGTGGATTATGGACCATTTTATATCCGTCAAGATCTATTCTTTCCATATAAACACTATCCTTGTATAGCTCGTAATATGGAGAAGCTCCCACTCCACAATATACATTAAAACCTTGCTCAACTATGTAACGATATCTGGCATCTTTAATTGGGAAGGTAGCACCAAATGGTGATATATATAAATTTGTAGGTCCAAGAATACTTTCAACCTCGTTCTTCCACCTTTGTGTGTCATATTGTAGAAAGCTCAGAGTTATTGTTCCATCTTTAAAGGTACTTCTGTGTGTATAGCTATGACTTGCAAATGCCCAGCCGGTTTCCTTTAGTTTATTTACTATTGGTATAGCACTTTCTTTCTCCTTCTGACACAAAGGATTTTCATAATTGGTTCGATACCCCAGAATGCCTTCATAGCCTGTCAAAGCTAGTGTTCCTTTGGCACCTTTATAAGAGAAATCCGGGTTTAACGAAACAAAATTATTTAAAATAGGTACGACATCTCCATCTGGAGAAACTATTTCCTTTCCCTCAGGAGTATTTATTAGCGATGCTAGATTTCCTTTATCATCCAAAACAAGTTTCTTTGCAAAACCGTCTTTCTCCATATACTTGTAATAGCTCATATCATCAACCGAAATCACCAAAGGTTTTTGGCCTTCTGGCAGATATAAATCCTGCTTTACCATCTTTCCAGAGGCATCCTTTTTAAACAACTCTCTTAAATCAACAAGTGTATAACCCCTCTGGTACATTTCTTCTATCATTAGCTTGAATTCTCTCTCTGTAGTCATCCAATCATTATAGCCTTGTGACATTGAATCACCAGTAAAACAAAGCTCTGGGTAAACAATCAGGCTATGAAAAAACACATGATATATTTTCCCTTTATAAATAACAGGATTATCTGATGCTTTTTTTGCCTTATCCATTAAACTAATCAGTTCTGTATCGTTTGGAATAATGTCCAATGCTTCAGATAAGACTTGCTGCGCCTTCTGGTAATGAGTTTTATCAACTAATTCTTGTGCCTGCATTAAGTAATCATTTTTAGCTTTTAGTTTTTTAACAGCAGTTTCAGAGTCTACAAGCTTCTGACTAATTTTAGCAGTAGCTTCTGCTATTATACTTAAGTTGGGTTCACTTATTGATGTAGTAATACTTTTATTGTAAAAACTTGCTACCGTAATTATAATGATTAAAGCAAGAGGAAATAGTGTAGTTAATAATATGGTTACAAATTTTTTGTTCACTTTCGTGCTCTCCCTTATCTAGTTAATCTGTATTAAATGCCATGTTCTGGAATCAATTAGATTATAGCATAATACACCAGATAAAATTGTTACAATAATGTCATATTTTAGCCAAAATAATGTTTAAGCTGCCTCCTCCATCGCGCTTACCCAATCCAACTTCCTTATATAGCCATTAATTGTAAAGTATCCACTTAAGAACAGAATTAATGTAATAAATGCAGGGATTGATGCATACATGCTATCCCACAGTATGAATAATAATCCTTGTGGTATGCAATAAAGACTGTTAAAGATTATAAGCGCTAGCTCTCCTACCAAAATGCCGCCTAAGTAGCCTATTAGCATAATAACAAACAGCTCTACAAAAACTCTCTTAGATATATATTTTTTATTATAGCCAATTGATCTTAGAAAAGAGAATTCACTTTTTCTTGCTGTAATATTATTCTTCATCAAGTTCATTACAGATACCCATATTCCAAATGAAAATATTGATATCGCTATTGCACCTAATAATGATAACATTGTCTTTCCCATGTCCTCAAAACCTTTGAAATCCTTATAGCTATTATCGTTTTCCAGGGTTTTATAGTTTGCTGTTAATATGGAGTCTACCGTTTGATACTTATCTGGTTTAATAACTAACATTATGTACGGTAATTTATTAATGTCATCCTCAACTGCTAAATAAACATTTGCATCCCCTTCAAAGGTTCCGCTTACAGTATAATCCTTTGTTAAATCAAAGAAACTTTCACTAGCATATCTTCCTATTTTATCCCCAACATTTGCTTTAAAAGCGTTTAAATTTAAGCTACTAAGCATTATTTCATTTGAATTATCAGGTAATCTACCTGAAATATTTTTCATTCCAAGAGCATTTTCTATTAATCTCATATCCTTACTTTGCACATTAATAAAGCCTGTTGAATTTCCAAAAAATATTAATTTTGAGGATGCATAAGAATAATTTGCATCTATAACTCCGATTACACCATCTATTTTTTGTAAATCTTCTTTTAACTTCTGCCTTTCATCTACAGATATTTTTGTTTCAGGCAAAAGAGGTATAAGTATTTTGGATGCTTCAATGGCATGAAATCTCACCTCAGCCATAAAACTTACACCGATTGAAAGCATAAATACTATTACTGCTATTTGAATAGCCAAAATACTTATTATTGGTGTAATGCGGGCTTTATTATACAAAATATTTCTAAAGTTATTAAGTGGCCTCATATAGAACTCCCCCTTATTGCTCCATCCCATATTTCAATCACTTCATCACTGTCTTTGGTCATACTTTTATCATGCGTAACAAATAAAACAGTTGTATCACTCTTGAGCCTATTAAGAATTTCCATTACCTCACCAGCATTTTTGTGGTCTAGTGAAGCAGTTGCTTCATCTGCAAAAATAATTTTTGGATTATTAATCAGAGCTCTTGCAATGGCTACTCTTTGGCACTGTCCACCACTTAATTCATACGACTTTTTTTTGAGCTTACTACCTAAACCTAGGGAATTTAGTAGCTCCTTAGCTTTTTCAATATCTTTGGGTTTGTTTGAATTGAGTGGTACTAATACATTCTCTAATATGCTCATGTAAGGTATTAAAAAATGCTTTTGAAAAATAAATCCAAATTCTTGTAATCTTACTTTTGATACCTCATCATCCTCTAACTGTGTAAGGTCTTTTCCTTCATATATTACTGAACCGGTACTTGGTTTCTTTAATGTGCTTGCAATGTATAAAAGTGAACTTTTACCACTACCCGAAGGACCTAAAATTCCATAAAATTTCCCTTTCTCAATATTTATATTTATATTCTTCAGAGCATAAGTCTTCTCTTCCTTATCTTCATCATATATTAAACTGATATTATTAAGCTTTAGCATAAAAACCTCCCTGCCCACATTTGGGCCCAAATAGTAATGAAAAAAATGCATGGAGTTCGCGGTCTATTTTTGCTTTGTACATTCTATTTATCACGCTAATCATCCTTCCATTTTTAATCAAATCTATGTATTATTAAATTTTGCTCCTAATTAATGCTTCACTACAATCATTTTTTATCCATTTTATAACTTAACTAATATCCTCTTTGAATTAAAGTTATTTTATCCATAGTCCGGAGCATCGCCCAAGTTGGAACCAATGAAAATATCCCCATAAATATCGGAATTACTATAATATTTAAAAACACACTATAGTCAAATTCAAAAGCCACAAATCCATTTGTATTAGCAATAGCTACATTTAGCACACATATAGTAACTACAATAAGAGCTAAAGAAATCAATAGGGCACTTATTGTTGAAATACATACCTCTTTAGTTATCCTCATAACAATTCTCTTGTCAGAATAGCCAATAGCTTTCATTATGCCTATTTCCTTTCTTCGATTATAGTAATGTATATATGTTGTTATCCCTGTTGTTATGGAGCAGGCAAATGTAACTATTATTAGAATAATAAAAAATGTATCTTCAGCACTTTTTTGCATGGTTTCAATACGATTCTTATTGTATTTATAGTCCCTGAGTTCAAAATTGTCATTTACAATATTTTGTATATCTATGTTCATTTCAGCTAGCCTATCAGGTTTGGGTATTATGATATAAGAATCTGAGTTATCTGGTATATCTGTAGGTATTACTGATATAGGGAACTCAGAGATAAAGGTTTTATCAACAGTGACATCTACATTTTGAAGTATTTTGTCACCTAAATTTAAACCAGCATTTATAGCTGCTCTTTGTGAAATAAAAGCTTTATTATCACCCTCATTTGGCAGGTCATTTTCGTTATAGCTTACTCCCAGGCAATCAAGTAGCTTTATAGCATCCTCTCTTCTCAAAAAGTAGTTTTTTGATTCTGATGCACCAATGAAATATCTAAAAGTTGATACAAACCTTTTTGCTGGTAATACACTTTGGACACTATCTAAAGCTCTTACTTTTTTTATCACTTCACCACTTGCAAGCATTGAGGCAGAATCGGCATCATCTGTATAAAGCAATTGCATTTCGGTTAATTTTTCAGCTCTCTGTATTGAAACCTCCATTTCATTACTTGAGCTTGATAAAATTATTTTAGTTATACCAAGTATTAATATTGCTATAACTAAGGTCAGTATGTACATCGTGGAAGTCTTCTTATTACCTTTAAAAAATGTTATATAACTCAGTGGTTTGTTCATATTCGGTTATTCTCCTTTCATGGCATAAGTTTAGCATTCGTGTAGTCATAAAAAAAACAAACTCAGGTCATACATTTTATATGACTTTGAGTTTGTTGTGTCAGTTTTCAGCAAAAGCAACAATCCTTCGTGGACAGATTGTAAAGTTAATAATTCTTATTTTGATTTTATCATTTCTAGCAAACCTGCTCTGTCTTTTGTATCGGTTTTTACATATATATTTGAGACGTAATTTTTCACAGTTCCCTCTGAAATAAATAAAGCATTTGCGATTTGCCTATTTGAAAAATTTCGCTTGAGTAAATCCAAAATTTGATTTTCTCTATCAGTAAGACCAAACTTCTCAGATACAGAAGGTTTTTCGGTTCTTAAATTTTTTATTAATACTTGTGCTATCTTTTGTGGCATTATAAATTGTCCCTGATAGACATTTCTAATACTTTGAGCAAGTGCCTCGTAATGAATGTCCTTAAATAAGTAACCACTGGCTCCATTTGAAATTGCGTCAATAATATATTCCTCATCATCAAAGGTAGTAAGCATGATTATTTTTATATCGGGGCAAATTTCTTTTATTAATTTAACACTCTCAACCCCATTTAATACTGGCATACGAATATCCAGCAATAAGACATCAATAGTATAGTTCCTGCAAAGTTCTATAGCCTCACGACCATTCTCACCTGTAGCAACTACACAAATATCCTCATAGGTTTCAAGTATCTTTTTTAAGCCCTCGCATATTATTGATTGATCATCCACAATAGCTATTCTAATCATAATACTAGTCCTTTCTATAACAAGTTCTTAGCTATGTTTTATACCTGCAAATGGAATCTGTGCGTTAATGCTAAAGCCCTCTACACTATTTTCAAATTCAATTGACCCACCAAGTTCATTAACTCTTTCTTGCATTGCTGTTAAACCAAACCCCTTATTAAAGCCTGAGCAGCCCTTACCATTATCAATAACAGCAAGCTTTATATTATTTTCGAGAAAACCAAGATTTATAATAAAGGCGCTGGCATGTCCATGTTTTAAGCCATTTGTTATACCTTCTTGAATAATTCTATAACAGCAGCTTTGTGTATTCTGATTCAGACTTGAAATATCGTCTATGTAAGTAGTTATACTTATACCAGTATTATTAATTGTCCTTTCAATTAGAATACTTATTTCTTCATACCAGTTAACATTGTCCTTCATTTTAGTTACTGTTGTTCGAAGCTCATAAAGACCTTTTCGTACCTGCTCGGTTACATTATTCAAGTGTTCTCCAATATCCTGCTCCTTATTAGCCAGCATTTTGCACAGCTCTAGCTCTACTAACGTGGTGGTTAGTGTATGTCCAACAGTATCGTGCATTTCTCGAGCAAGGTTAGTTCGCTCTTTTACAATTGTATAGTCCTCTAATTTATTATAGGCACTCCTCAAATTCTCATAAGTACTCTTCATCACAATGTTCTGAGTAGTAAGCTTTTCTTTTATTCGAAGTAGTTCCTTATTTTGAACTAATATATATGTAATTAAAGCAAAAACTACAAAACCTATTGCATATAACCCTATATCTTGTAGAAAATCAGATATAACTCTTTGCATACTATCGAGCTTATAGTATAAGACTAAAATTCTTAAAAAAATGGATGCTAGTAGCGGGAGCATACTTATTTTGAAGCCAAAAACTCTCATTATCTGAAAAATAACTACCAGATAAAAATATTGATATATTGTGCAGTCACTTATAAAACCAATATCTGTTGTAAGTAACATTACTGCACAACTACTCAAGATGATAAATTTTTTTTTAGACTCATTGTTAATCAAAAACAATTCATTATATATTAGAAATATAACAATAGCACTTGATACTAAGGAAATAGTAACGCTATTATTTTGCCCTTGCATTATAACAAATATAAAGCTGCAAAGTAGTGAAGCGCTTATTATATATAGTATATAGCTTTCAATCTTGTTCATTTTAACCACCAAATTTCTAATACCTGTATAATAAAATGTATATATGCCTTCAAAATAGTCACCTTATAACTTAGTACATATAAATGGGTCCCAATATTTTTCTACAATGTGGACATACAATTATTTTAGTTACTGATAAAACACCTGTACTCAAGCTGCCTACTTCTTCAAGTTCTTTTTCACAATATGGACATTTGGGTATGAAATCTACATTTATAACTTTTATTTTAGTCATAACAATTCCTCTCTTTAACTTAAATAAACAACGCAAGTTAGCAAAGCTAACATTGCTTATGTTAAAAAACAACGCAAGTTGGCAAGCCAACATTGCTTATGTTAAATTAGAAAGTGCTGCAATATAATCAGTTCAATCACATTACAGCACATCATATATTAATTATAGTAAGATTTTTACATGCAGTAAACCTTTTCACTTGGAATTACTGGTATATCACAATTTGCAAGAGTTTTTAAAGCTTCATCAGGGTTCTCTACTCTTAAAATAACGAAGGCTTCATTACCTGTCTTACCAACAAAAGCATACATATATTCTATGCTGATAGCATTTTCATTTAAAATGCTTAATGCCTTTGCCAGCCCTCCTGGCTTATCCTCAACACCAATTGCAATTACATTAGTACAGCTAACAGTGAAATCGCTTTCACTCAAAATCTTCTCAGCTTCCTCAGGATTATTAACAATAAGCCTAAGAATCCCAAAATCCGTTGTATCGGCTATAGACAAAGCACAGATATTCAAGTTATTGTTTGCCAATGTCCTAGTCACATCTGCTAAACGACCCTCTTTATTCTCCAAAAAGACAGAAATTTGTTTTACAAGCATAGTTACAGGCCTCCTTTTTAAATATGCAGTCTTATACGCAAAGGTTGTATGTATATCTAAATCACTCTTTTGTCAATTACTCTTTTTGCTTTACCTTCGCTACGCTGAATTGATTTTGGTTCAACAAGCTTAATCTTTGCACCAATTCCTAAAGTACTCTGAATCTCTTTTGTGATTTTTCTTTCAATATCCTCAAGCTTCTTAACTTCATCTGAGAATAAAAGTGGCGAAAGTTCAACCTGTATTTCTAAACTGTCTAAATTATCTTTTCTATCTACAATTAACTGATAATGAGGAGCTGTTTCACCAATTGAAAGAAGTACACTTTCAACCTGAGATGGAAATACATTTACACCTCTAATAATGAGCATATCATCTGTTCTTCCAGTAACCTTGCTCATTCTAACCTCTGTACGCCCACATTGGCAAAAATCATAGTTTAATGAGGAGATGTCCTTAGTTCTATATCGAATTAATGGTAAGCCCTCTTTTGTTATCGTAGTGAAAACTATTTCGCCCTTTGAACCAGCAGGTAATACTTCTTCTGTTTCAGGATCAATAATTTCAGGGATGAAGTGATCTTCTGGAATATGCATACCACATTGGCATTCACACTCACATGCTACACCAGGTCCTATTACCTCACTCAAGCCGTATATATCAATAGCTTTAATTTTTAGTCTATCTTCTATTTCTTTTCTCATATTCTCTGACCAAGGCTCAGCACCAAAAATACCTGCTTGAAGCTTCAAGTCACTTCTCTTAATACCCAGCTCTTCCATTTCCTCAGCTAAATATAGAGCATATGACGGAGTACATGCAATATGCGTTGTACCAAAGTCTTGCATTAATGATAGCTGTAGCTTGGTATTACCTGAAGAAGTCGGAACAACTGATGCTCCAAGCTTCTCACCACCATAGTGTGCTCCAAGTCCACCTGTGAATAAACCATATCCGTATGAAACCTGCAGGATTGAATCCTTGCTTGCTCCTGCTCCTGCAAATGTACGGGCCATAACCTCTGACCATACCTCAATATCATTTTTAGTGTAACCTACCACTGTTTTCTTGCCTGTTGTTCCAGAGGATGCATGAATTCTTATAATATCGCTCATTGGTACTGCAAACAATCCAAAAGGATAGTTGTCTCTCAAATCCTGCTTATAAGTAAAAGGCAAATGCTTCAAATCATCCACTGACTTGATATCTCCTGGCAATATACCCTTCTTATCCATCTTTTCTCTGTAACTAGGTACATTGGCATATACCCTGTTTACTGTTTTTATAAGCCTATCTGTCTGAACCTTTCTCATTTCGTCTCTGGACATGCATTCGTACTTTTCATTCCAATAAGACATAATAAAATCCCTCCCAAGAATTGATGTTAGAAATCCTCAAATAAAACTCCATCCTTTTAGAGTACTAATTACTTCTAAAAAATGTGTTAATTATTTTTTAATTTCTTTAGTTATATAATTTGCCAAACATCCCACTTGGAATGGCTTTTAGGGTTTACTACAATTTGTGAGCCCCACACAAAAGCAATAGGCTAAAAATAAATTTTATTTATGATAATTATATCCTTCTTCAAATGCCTTTAAATTAACCTCTAAAACCTTTGCAGGCACAACCTCATGAATTGCTTCAACAAAGATTTCTTTATCGACACCCATTAATCTTGCCATAACACCAATAAGAACAGTGTTTACTGCCTTTAAGTTTCCACATTCCTGCGCAATTTTCAAAGCATCTAATGAATAAATACGATGTTCTTTCTTTAGAGTATCAATAATATTCTCAGGATACTTTGCCTTACCTATAATAACTGGCATAGGATTAATTTCCTGTTCATTTATTATCATTTTACCATCTTTTGCAAGGTAATCAATAGCCCTTAGCGCCTCTAAATTCTCAAACGCCATTATTAGGTCTGCTTCACCTTTTTCAACTAACGGAGAATAAACCTTTTCACCGAATTTAACATAAGTTACAACACTTCCGCCTCTCTGAGACATACCATGTACTTCTGAAACTTTAACATCAAAATTCATTTTTAATGCAACTGTACCTAAGATTCTACTGGCAAGAAGTGTACCTTGCCCTCCAACACCAACAATTAAAATATTAAGCTTATTCATGTTAACCTCCCACCTAAAAGACAAATAGTATTGAAAAGACAATTGTGGCTTTTCCCAAGCATGAAGAACAGGATTGACGCAGTAAATTTATCCTTCATGCTATTCACCAGCCCTTTCAATAGCATTAAAGCTACAAACTTTAGTACAAAGCTTACAACCTACGCAAAGAGCAGGGTTAATTTCCAAATGTTCGCCTTTATCAACTATAGCAGGACACCCAATCCTCATACATGCTCTGCATTTTTTACATTTATCCTGTGAAATCTTCTGAACCCCTTCAAATTTAACATGTTTAAGAAGTGCACAAGGTCTCTGAGAAATAATTACTGATGGCTCGGCTGCTTCAGTTTCAGTTTTCACTACTCTTTCAAACTCTTTAATGTCAAATGGGTCTACTACTGTAACTCTTTCAATACCAACTGCCTTGCAAAGCAATTCAAGATCAACCTGCTTTGTAGGCTCTCCCTTGATTGTAAAACCAGTTGTTGGATTCTGCTGATGACCAGTCATTCCAGTTATAGAATTATCAAGGATAAGTACCGTTGAATTACCTTTATTATATACAACATCTATTAAACCTGTGATACCAGAATGTATAAATGTTGAATCACCAAGGATAGCAACTGTTTTCTTCCCAAATTCAGCTCCACGTGCTTTTTCCATTCCATGGGCAACACCAATGCTGGCACCCATACATATGCAGGTATCTATACTTTCATTAGGTGCTAATGCTCCGAGTGTATAGCAGCCTATATCGCCACTAACATTTAGTTTTAACTTTTTAAGCACATAGAACATACCTCTATGAGGGCAGCCTGGGCACATTACAGGAGGTCTTACAGGTACTGGCCCATTTGATACTTCTGTAATTTCTAAGTTTTTACCCAATAGTTTTTCTGAAATGAGTTGTGCACTAAACTCGCCAATAACTGGAAGCTTTTCTTTTCCAATAACCTTAATACCCATTTTTAGAATCTGATCTTCAAAGAATGGTTCTAGTTCTTCAACTACGTAAAGAGTTTTCACCTTTCCAGCAAACTCCGCAATAAGCTTCTCAGGTATTGGATAAACCATACCAATCTTTAATACAGCTGCATTTGGCATAGCTTCCTTTACATATTGATAAGAAACACCGCTAGTAATTACTCCAATATCACTACTATTAAGCTCTACTTTATTTAATTCACTCTCATTAGAATATTCTCTTAGAGCGGCCATTCTCTTTTCAACTTCAACATGCCTTCTTTTTGCCATTGCAGGCATCATTACATATTTATTTGCATCTTTAACATATTCCTTAATTTTGTAATCTTCTTTTTCACTTATTTCTACAGTGCTTTGTGAATGTGCTATTCTAGTTGAAAGACGTACTATTACTGGAGTGTCAAATTGTTCACTAATTGAAAAGGCCTTTTTCACAAAATCCTTACATTCCTGACTATCAGAAGGTTCTAACATAGGTACCTTTGATGCCCTTGCATAGTTTCTGCTATCTTGCTCATTTTGTGAGCTATGCATCCCAGGGTCATCTGCAACCATAATAACTAATCCACCATTAACGCCTGTGTAAGATACAGTAAATAATGGGTCTGCTGCAACATTTAGACCAACGTGTTTCATAGCACATATTGCTCTTGCACCCCCAATTGAAGCTCCAATAGCAACCTCCATTGCTACCTTTTCATTTGGTGCCCATTCAGAATATATCTCATCATAATGTTTTGCAATAGCTTCTGTAATCTCTGTACTAGGCGTTCCAGGATAAGCAGATGCAACAGTACAGCCTGCTTCATATGCTCCTCTTGCTACAGCTTCATTTCCAAGCATTAGCTTTTTCATTTTAATTCCCCCATATCAATTGACTTTATATTAAAAATAATTAATAATTATAAACACTTTATAAGCAAAAATTGACCTACGTTCTTTAATATTATAAAGTATTATATTTATAAAGTAAATGTAGAAAATTAACGGGAATTGACAGGATGTTTCTTTACTTTGTGGAAACCTTTAAATACTGTATATATTTTTATCAACTTGACGATGTTATTAGTTGAATGTAAAATATTACTAATATTTATAGCAATTTTTTTATCAACCTTAGCCTAACATTATATGCTACTAACAGACGATTTGACACTAATTTAATTATATCGTTAAAGGAGATTTGTTATGAATAAAAATATCAGTATACTAAAACTAGCAATTGTAGGCTGTGGTGAACACAGCCACGAACATTTTAAAGCAGCTAAAGGAGTTCCTAACGTTAGAATCATAACCTGCTGTGATATTGTTGAGGCTCGGGCTCAGGCCTGCGCTGTGCAGTATGGCTGTGACAGCTACTACAGTGATATTTTAAAAATGCTTGAGACCGAAAAATTAGATGGTGTAATTCTATGTACATGGCCAATGCAGCATTTAGAGCAAATTGAGCTGTGTTTAAAAAAGGGGATTAAAAAAATACTCTGTGAAAAATCACTTACGTTGTCTTCACAGGAAGCAGTTGAAATTGGAAATCTGATTAAGCTATATGACGGATTTTTGATGGAAGGCTGTAAATACCGCCATCACCCTGCTATACATAAGCTAGAACGCATTTTATCCTATGGAGATATTGGTAAAATCGACAGCATTCGTGCAACCTTCAGTAATTATGAGCCAGAAGAGGTACAGAACCAAGGAGCAGAGCTTGACTGGCGTTATCGTAAGGATTGTGGTGGAGGTGTTGCATATGACTGGATGAGCTATCTTGTTAATGCCTGCAATCATTTCAGTGGAGGTTCACCAAAACGTATTTTCGCTAGCGGTACGCAAAGTAAACAATACGAGGTAATCACCCGACTATTGGGCATGGTTGAGTATGACAACGGCATTGTGGCCTTCATCGAAAGCAGCAAGGAGGCAAACTTCAGCCAGGAATTGCAAATCACCTGCTCAAATGGCATTCTGCGTTTACCCATTTCGTGGGGTATCTTCGGTGAGGTGAAAATAACTCAGACTCATCGTAAACCTGACTGGGACTTTATATTGACCGATAGCTATGAGATTGAAGATGCTAATGCATTTGTACTTCAGCTTCAAAATTTTGCCGATGTTATAAATGGAACTGCACAGCCTATTTTACCGCTGCACCAGTCGATACAGAATGTACAGGTTATTGAGGCTCTAGTCATGAGTCTTATGCAGGAGAGGGTAATTACATTGTAATTTTGTAATAGATACAAACAACTATTTATTTATAATTTTTAAGCCCACCTAATTCTGTCTAATAAATGTGTATTTTTCTAGACAGAAATGGATGGGCTTGTTATCGATTACTTCAATTAAATCTTCCTATAAGCCTCGTCTACACTAGTTACCATTTCAAATAATTCTACCTCATTCTTACTCACTCTATTTGCTTGTGACATTGCTATAGAAGAACTTAACACAACTGAAAATCTTTTTGCAAATGGTGTTTCAGCGTAAAACTTCATAACCTTTTCTGCATATGGAAGGGAATCCTGAGTTAGTGTTTTTTGTTCACGTGCATCAATAATAAGTGAATAGTCTTTTGGGTTGATTTTTGAACTATGAGCAGTCATTTCCTCGAGATAATTCTTAATATCTTCCTTACTTAACATACCTGATACGGTTGCTTTTAGTGCTTTTTTTGTTGAATCGAGCTCAATTTTATACATTTTGCCTTCCTCCTAGTGTATGTATTTAAATGATAATATTAATATATACATATTTAAGTAATTAATCATATTATATCACAATTGTACTTTATATGTCTATTTATGTCAATAAGTACAAGAATTTCTTGCATTATTCTTCAATATATTGGTAAATTATGTTGTTTTTTTGTAAGCACTTATTGCTCCTTTTCTTATTCCTCATATATAATTTCAAACTTTATC
>JAEZOA010000109.1 GCA_023441625.1 Bacillota bacterium | reverse complement strand
GCCAATAACTGACCAAGATAAGGCGAATATAAATTCATTAACAGGCAGTAACACAAGCAAGGTAGCTAGAAGTGCTGAGACTGACGAAAGAAAAATTGATGAGACTGAAAGGAATCTATTTACACTTTCTGTGGGATTTGATAACGATGACAAGGATGGATGGAAGGAGGCAGTTAAGAAAGCACAGACCAAGGTAAACAAAGATGCTCCTTCTCTTGCATTTAGTGTAAGCCTAGTTTTAGTTTATGAATTAAAGGATGATGGAAAAGTATATTTCAACCAGCTTGCCATAGGCGGGGAAGTTGGAATGAGCGCGGGTGTTACTTTTACATATATAACTCCAATTGGTGTTCCAGTATACGCATCCTTTAGTTTTTCAGTAGGCGCGGGGGTTAGTGTGTCAATGGTACCAAAGGATGACGAAAATCCTCCACTGCTGGATGCTAGCACTAGCTGGGCTGGTAAAGTCGCAGCAGAAGTAGAAATAAATGTAATTGTAGGAGTAGGCGTTGAGCTGGGGGTAGGTGTAGCTGTTTTAAAACTATATCTGACAGGAACAGCAGAGGTAAATTTTGCATTTACGCTGGTTGATGCAAGTGCTAGTGTATCGGTGTCATTTACAGCGGCTTTTGGAGTAAGATTTTTCTTCTTTTCAAAAGAATGGACCATAATCTCTAAAACTTGGGGTGCTACAACACCAAGAGCTATGATGGCTACACAAAGTGGACTTTATGAACCGTTAGCTGGTTTTGATAAGATATCTAGAGATTATTTAGAAAACAGAAGTGAATGGACAAGTAATGAGAGTTCAAAACTGATGAGATCCTTAATGGCAGGGGACGGTAGCTCCGGAAGTGTAAGTGAACGTGCTGTACGTGAAGACGGAGCATATCCATATCCATCAAACAAGCTTGTAAATCTGCCAAACGGTGAAATACTATGGGTATTTGTTGATGATGTATATGGAAGAACTGACGAAAATAGAACAGCGGTATACTACTCAATTATAGCTGCTAATGGATCTGCTTCAGAGCCTGTATTAATTGAAGATGATGGCACCCTTGATGAAGCACCAGATGTACTTGATTTAGGCAATGGTGAAATACTGATATCATGGTCTGATGCAAGTAGAGAATTTACAGAGGATGACAAGGAAATTGATGTGCTTACACATATGGATATAAGCACGGCATTCTTTAACGTAGAAACAAAAAATATGAGTACTCCATCTGCTGTTACTAAAACCAGTGGTAGAACGGTAGAAAATACAAGTGGAGCAGCTATTACAGTAGGAGACTATTGTGGAGATACATCACCAAGAGCCGCATATGATTCTGAAACGGGTAGAATATTGCTCTATTACACAAAAACTGATTACTACGATGGAGTAAAAGGTGAAATAGAAGCAGGTTCAATAGATGAATCTGGAAGTCAGATAAATGATGAGGATTCACAGCTTGTAGTTGGAGACATAGTAAATGGATTCTCGCTAATCACTTATAGATTTGCAGAAAAAGATGCGTCTGGAAAATGGGTGTGGAATACAAGCTACTCAGATGAAGAAAAAGCTGCAATACCTGCTATGATAGAAAGTGAAATTGAGGCTGGCAGACTACCTGTTGGATATACAGCAGAAAAGTATATGGAAGATTGGTATGGCCAAGGATTCCTAGATGTAAGCCAATTAGCAGACATAACAGAAATAACGACTACTACTGGTGGTGTGGACTTATCGGATGAAAACGGATATTCGTATACTACTCCTGTAGAGACAACAGTAAAACAGGTGGCTACGCCGAGGGAAGAGCTACTTGAACCACGTGTTGTGGACACTGCAGTTACTTCTTACAATGGTTTGGCGTTGTTTGCTTACAGTACAGATGAGGATTGGGATCTTAAGACAGATGAAGACCAAGAAATATATTTGCAGATATACAATTATTCGGAGAATAGCTTTAGTCATCCTATAAGACTTACTACTGATAGCAAAGAAAATTGTGTTAAGGATTCTCAACCAAGATTTGTACGTACAAACGGTATAACCTACTTGTTCTGGAATAGAAATGGAAGTATAGCATATATGGACATTTCAGGTCTTGTTAAATATGGTTTAAAGAAAATAGACTTAGGTAGTCCAGTATATGTTATAGACAAGGACAACCAAAACTACTCCGCTGTTGAAGGCCTAAGCGAGAGTCAAATGGAAGGAGTGGAAGCTTCTACAGGCAAGTGGGGAGAGGTCATGCTTGCTATTGATAAGGACATAAATCCAAATCCTACAGAGGAGAATGAGGCAACTGAAAATAGCGCAGTTACAAGCTATGATGTTGTCGCTAGCGATGATGGGGATGTATATATAGTATGGGCTCAGTACCGGACAGTTCTAAAAGATAAGGAAGATGTTGACAGAGCTGCTGATCCAGAAAACCAGGTAAGAGAAAAGCAGATATTTGCAGCCCGCTGGCAGCCTCAGACGCAAATTGAAAGAGTTCAGCTAGACTACATTGATGAGAATAAGGATCAGGAATTTGAAGTTGAGGGTAGAGATGGGAAGTATCAATATGTGTACTCTACGGGTAGGGGCTTCTATCCTGATCGCATTATAGTGAATGGAGTATCTCAGGTAATTGATTATACTATTACTCCCGACGTAAATGGCTTTGTAGGTGGGGCAAAAGCAGGGGCTCCAATAATCAAGCAAAACTATGTACCTACTGATAAAGCAGGATGGAGCAAACCAATACAAATCACAATGGAACAGGGTGCAAATTATGATGAGCTAGGTGTTGCTGCATTAGAAGGAAATACTGGAATAAAAGTTGCGTTTATTAAGTATGTACAAACACTTGAGGGAAAGGTATTTAAGCAGGAGGTAGATAATAGGAAACTTGGGTTGCTAACTTTTAGACCAGCTTCGGGAGTTGAGTTTACAGATAGCTCAATTTCATTTGGAAGAGAGAAGCCACAGGCAGGGGAAAAGGTAACAGTAAGTGCACTTGTGAAGAACACAGGTATTGACGCAATTCGTGATGCAAAAGTAGAGTTTTATCAGATTATAGATGGAGAGGAAGCTTTACTTGATACGAAATTCAACGGTACTTATTCTGAGGGAAGCAAGTCTGCTCTAGTGGGAGGAGATGAGTTTAATGCTCAACTACTCTATGAGATGCCGGAAAACAATGGTGATGTCAGCATTAAAGCAGTACTTAAGTATATTGACAGTAACGGATTAGAGCAAAGCTTTGTGGCTCAAAAGGCATTTACATTTGAGGCAGTCCCAGAGATTTCAGATATAAGGTATGAATTCACCGGTATCGGAAAAATAATACTGGACGGTACTATAACCAATGTCGGGAATAAGGATGATACTCTAAATGTTGAAGTCAATATCGCTGATAGCACTATCGACTTTGTGCCAATTACCTTGAAACAGGGAGAAAGTTCTTATTTCTCAAGAGAAATAGAAATGCTGGACTCATATTTTAGCGAAATGCAAACTGAAGATGGGCAGCCAATCCAAGAGATTAAGGAAATAGCTCAGATAAAAGTTGGTGTGGGAGCTATTAATGAGGAAGTAGTAGTTGTGAGAAGTGCTCCAACAAGGGCTCTTGAGGTTATGAATGAAGTAACTGACTTTAGCATTAACAATATGAACGTCCGAATAGGAACTACTGTCAAAGCAAAAAATAACATCTCCTACAATGGGGCAGCTAATAGAGAAAAAGCAGCACTAAGAGATGAAATGGTAGTTAAATACATTTCCTCTGATCCCAAAGTAGTACAAGTAGCTTCAGATGGTACAATATTTGCATTATCAGAAGGTACTGCAAAAGTACAAGCGGTGTTAATGCCTACAACAACTATTAGTGTAGCAACGAAGGGTACTTCAGTTGGAAGGGAGATTGCTCCTTTAGCGCAAGAATTGACATCACCAGCAACATTGCCAAGTAGTGTTCTTAGAATTGAAGAGTTTGATGTGACAGTTTACTCAGGAACAGAGCCTCCAGAGCCTACACCTGGCCCAGTAATTACAGAGCCTACACCTGGCACACAGATAGTATCGGAGATTAAGGAAAATAACCAGATACATACAAGTACTGATGTTAAGGCAACAATAAAAGATGGTGTTGCAGCTGTAGTTTTGGAAGAACAGTTGGCAAACAACCTAATATCTGAATCAGCAAAAAATGCTGAAAAGGTGAAGGATGATGGGAGGTCAACTGTTAAATCACAAACAATTGAAGTAAATATAAAAAATATCGATAATAGTGTATCTACACAGCTTCAATTGAGCAAGTCAGCTCTAAACCAGTTGGCAGCCATTGAAAATGTGAAGTTACAAATAACTTCAGAATTAGCCACTACTACCCTAGATGGAGCAGCTTTAAAGGAAATAGCGGCAAATAAAGAAAATGGCGACAATATTCTATTCGTTATAGAAAAGTACGATGCACAAAAGATTGATTTGTCAAAAGCTAATGAGGCAGAAGAAATAAATGCTATATTAGAAAATAGACCAGTATACAATCTAGAAGTTATAAGTAACGGAAAGAGTATAACTAGCTTAGGTGCAGGAAATGCAAGGGTAACAGTACCATACACATTAAAAAATAACGAAAATCCGAACTTTATAGTGGTGTACGGTATATCTGATACAGGCGAAAGAGAAGTGTTGAGAGGCTATTACGATGCTAAAAATAATGCTGTAAGCTTGTCTCTTCCTACAGCTGGTATCTTCGTCCTAGGATATAATGAGGTGAATTTCAAAGATGTACAGGATGGATATTGGTACAGCAATGCTGTAAACTTTATTGCAGCAAGAGGGATAACTAGCGGAATTGACAAGGATAATTTCGGATTGAATCAAAACGTTACTAGAGGACAGTTCATTACTATGCTGTCTAAAGCATACGGAATTAAGCCTATGAAAGGTGACAACTTCTCTGATGTGAAGCCTGGTAGCTATTATGAAGGTTACACTGCAGCTGCTAAGCAGCTTGGTATAAGCAGTGGAGTAGGCAATAATGAGTTTGACCCTGAAAAGCAGATAAGTAGACAAGAAATGATGGTGTTATTCTATAACTATCTAAAAGCTACAAATCAATTGCCAGAGGGTACCGGCAAGAAAGCATCAGATTTCAATGATGTACAGGATGTTGCATCATGGGCAATTGAAGGGATTAACTACTTTACTTCCAATGGAATTATTGCTGGAGCAAACAACAATATTAGTCCAAAAGGTACATCAAAACGTTCTGAGTTGGTACAGATTTTATATAATCTGCTTACTCGATAAAATAGTAAAAAGAACTTAAAGAAACAACGCAAGTTGGCAAGCCAACATTGCTTATGTTAAATAAATTGAGCTGGGCACTAAAATGAAAAATTTAGTGCCCAGCTCTTTTCTATGGAAGAAATTGCACATAAAATACTTGCATATGCTAACTATTTAATATTACAATTGTTGTATATGATACATATTAAGGAGGAGTTAAAATGGACTTCGAAAATAAGATTTTCATTGTTTCTGGAACAAATTCAGGTATTGGTAAAGCTTGTGCGGACATTTTGCTTAATAATAAGGCAACAGTTATTGGTCTAGATATAAAGCATGGTTCCATAAATCATGAGAATTATAAACACTATATGCTTGATATAAGAGACGAGCAAAAAGTGATGTCTGTAATAGATGAAATTGATTTGAAATATGGGAAAATTGATGGACTTGCAAATTGTGCTGGAATATATGCAAGCTTAAAGCCATTTTATGAAATCAATATGGATGAATGGAGCAAAGTAATTGAAACAAATCTCACTGGGGTTTTCATACTTTCTAAATATACTGCTCTGAAAATGATAAAATACAAAACTGGAAAAATCGTAAATATCAGTTGTATACGGTCAAAGATATTTAGACCTAATATGGCTGATTATGCTGCATCAAAGGGTGGTATTGTTGCATTAACCTCAGCAATGGCTTTGGATTTAGCGACTCATAATATACAGGTAAATTCTATTGCTCCTGGGTTTACTTATACAGAAATGACATCAAAGTCCTTTGATAATCCTGAGATAAGAAAGTTATCTGAAAGTATAATACCTGCTGGTAGGATAGCAATCCCAGAGGATATTGCTAATGTGGTATTGTTTTTATTATCAGACATGGCTAACTATATTAACGGAGAAACAATATACGTTGATGGTGGTTTTAAAATAGCAAAATGAACTTAATACAACAAGGGGAATAAAATATATGAACGAAGCTAAAGGTTCAAAAGAATTGCGTGAAAGGATACGAATACTTGAAAGAAAACTCGGAGTTCTCGATGACTTTCAGACATCATGTTGTTCTATTACATTGGCTCAATGTAATGCGTTGGTTGAAATAGGAAGGGCAGAAAATATTTCTTTAAACGAGCTCTCTGGATTACTTAACATTGAAAGCAGCTCTATGAGTCGGACGGTTAATAATCTAGTTAATAATAACTTAGCAAAACGGGATATTGATACAATAGATAGAAGATATGTAACTATAACACTTACTGAAAGCGGAAATAAGTTATTTAAAATTATTGAAGAAAGCATGGATGATTATTTCGCAAAAATCTATAATGCCTTGCCTATTGATAAACGGGAACAAGTATTGGATAGTCTTCAAATACTACTAGCAGTAATTGGTGAAAATGGCTGTTGTTAATAAAGCTTAAAAGAAACAATACTTAAGTTTACTAGCGAATCTAGAATGTGTTTAGGACGTAATGGAAACCCTACATATATCACAAGCAAAGGCATCAAGGAATCTAATTTGTATGAAAAATCCTGGTCTTGTGAAATATTATAAGTATGCTAAACACAAGTTTTATTACAGAAATAAAGTTCAAAAAAAAATATGGTTTGGAGGTAAAAATAATGAAAATTATAGTTGTAGGTGCTGTGGCTGCAGGGACTTCTGCGGCTACTAAGGCAAGAAGAAATAATGAAGCTGCAGAAATTACTATTTACGAAAGAGATAGTTTTATATCCTATTCAGGGTGCGGTATGCCCTACTATATTGGTGGGCATGTAGATAGTATTGATGAATTAGTGCCTCGTGGTCCAGCTTTCTTTAAAAGTAAGTATAATATTGATATCTTTACAGGTCATGAGATATTGAATATTGATACTGCTAAAAAGCTTGTAGAGGTGAAAAATCTAGCATCTGGAGAGATATTTAACGACAAGTACGACAAGCTTATTTTGGCTACAGGTGCAAAATCAGTGATTCCTCCAATAAAGGGAGTAGAACAGCACTCGAATATTTTTACATTGCGTAATATCGTTGATATGAATGAGATCACAACATTTATAAAAAATAAGAAGCCTAAAAATGCTGCGATAATTGGAACTGGATTTATTGGCTTAGAGCTATGTGAAAATCTTGTGGAAAATGGTATAGAAGTTACGCTTGTGGAAAAGCTGCCACAGGTAACGCCTGGGCTTGATAGTGATATGGCAGTATATGTGCAGGAGCATATTGAAAATAGAGGTGTGAAAGTAATAACAAATAGCAGTGTTAGCGAAATTGGAAATAATCGTGTTATACTTTCAGATGGAGAAGAACTTTGCGCAGATATTGTAATTATTGCTGCGGGTGTAAAACCAAATACTGAGCTTGCAAAAAAAGCAAATATTGAGCTGGGCATCACTGGAGCTATTAAAGTAAATAATAAAATGCAGACAAATATTCAGGACATCTATGCCTGTGGTGATTGTATTGAGCAATATCATCTAATTACAGGAAATCCAGTTTTCAGACCACTTGGCTCAACAGCAAATAAAACTGGTAGAATTGCAGGAGATAGCATTACAGGAGGCCCTTCGGAATTCCGAGGAGTTCTTGGTACAGGGATTTTCAAAATATTTGATATGACCGTAGCACAAACTGGATTATCCGAACGCGAGGCAATTAATCAGGGTTTTGAAATTGCTGTTTGTCATAACATAAAACATAGCAAGCCAGAGTATATGGGTGGAAAAGAAATTATTATAAAGGCTATCGCAGATAAGTCAACAAGTAGGCTTATTGGAGTTCAGATTGTAGGAGAGGATGGAGTAGATAAAAGAATTGATGTATTTGTAACAGCCATTACCTTTGGTGCTAAGGTAGAGGATTTATTTCACTTAGATTTAGCATATGCGCCACCTTTTTCTAACGCCAAGGACCCCGTCATGTACACTGGAATGATACTGGATAATGCTATTAACAGAGGCAGACCATTAATCACAGCTAAGGGACTTGATGATGTTATTCATTCTGGAGAAAAGTATAATTTAGTTGATGTAAGAAGTGCTGTTCAATACGAAATAGGCCATATTGAAGCTTCCTTGAACATTCAACAGGAGGATTTGAGATCTAAGGCTGACACTCTGGATAAGGACATAATCACTATTACCTACTGTAACAAGGGTGTGACAGGTAATGCAGCACAAAATATATTGATAAACAAAGGATTTAAAAAAGTCTTTAATTTTTCAGGAGGAGAAAAGCACTATTCAAGACATAGACCAAATACTTGATAGTTAAGCATAGGAATATTAAAAGCCAAATCCTCTAATACTTTCTATACAGAGGATTTGGCTTTTTTCACATGAGCCGTGTGTCCAGCACTTTCTATGTTTTAAAATAGAAATAGTACAACAAAATAAATAGCTAATAATATCAAGCCTAGAGGAAGGCCAATTTTTGCCCATTCGCGGCTCTTGATGTTAAGTTTTCCGGCAGAAATAATATTAGGAATATTTCCTGGGATTAACATACCTCCACTAATTAAAAGACCCATTAATATTGCTTGTATTTGCTTCAAACTCATAATAGGGCTGATTTCAGCAGCAGCAATTGTAGCATTGTCTAGAACAGCAGAAGACATATTAATCCAATACAATAGTCTGCTGTCTAAGTGAATAATATAGGTATTAATAAGTGGTTTGAAACCTGAACCAAGTAATTCAAGTGCTATAATAAACAAAAATATCTTGAATGCACGAATAAAGACAGCTTTTAAGGATTCCCTTTCAATAATTTCTTCGCTTTGTACTACAGCTTTACTTTCTCCGTCTAGTTCTGCATTAGCTTTATCAGCTTTAGTAGAACGTACAATATACAAAGCACCCAATAGGCCTAAAGCAATAATACAAGGGATTACATAAATGCCAATACTTCTTAATAAGTAAAGGAAGTCAACATTAAGTGCCGAAACAACAATAGTTGACAAAGGTTCTCCGATAGGGGTTAATGCAGCACCTAACCCAATGGAAAAACAAGAAATTACATTTATCATAACCTTTTGTCTTCGATTTAAAGGCAGAGCATGAACTATTTCAACCAATACTAATGCAGCTATTATAGCGGTTATTAAGCTGGAAACAAGGCCTAAAACCACAATTAAAAGAAAAGTGAACAAGGTTATAGGCATTTTGGTGGTAGCATAATTGACAAAGGTTTTAATCTTTTCAATAGAAATTCTGAAAATAAGTCCAGCTACCAGTACTGCTACAGTTATAAAATATAAAAGGTAATTCTGGAAAATATGCAGTATTAAATCAAAAGAAAGCGTTCCAGATATTATTACTGCAGCCATTCCCATTACTAAAAGAAAATACTCAAGATTGTGCTCGATAGGACGAAAGGCAAAGGGTAATATAAAGATAAGTGCTAATACAATAATAAGTCCTATAGTCATTAAATATACCTCCTAAATTTTTAATATTATATTAATTATACAAAATTGTATCTAGTACAAAAAGGCGCTCATGTCCTATTGTATATTTTGTATCCTGCTCTAGTAGGAGCGCAGAAGGGTTAGAAAACTTGAATATTATAGTTTTCCACCAATGAGGGTTTAATACTCTTGATAGCGAATAGAATATCCGCACAACTGAAAATAGATAACTCTACTAGTTATGGTAGCACATATAAAATTAAAAAACAATAAAAATTGGTTGAAAAATGTCCAAGAACACAGGCAGATGGTTACTATTCAGCCTTTTACAATATATTAGGTTATGAAAGCATGTGTTGTATATTGTATTGTCAGAGGCTGAATAGTAACGGCAGATGTATGTCTACAGACCGATTTTCTTATAGACCGAAGGGGAGCACCCTTTAATGCTTCTAAAGGACCTGTTGAAGGTGACAATACTGTTAAAACCTACAGAATATGCAATTTGTGCAACGGAATTATTTGAATTTATAAGAAAATGCTCAGCCTGCTTAATCCTATATTCATTCAAGTATTAGCTGAAACTTTTTTCTGTAATGTCCTTAAATATTCTTGAAAAATAATACTCGCTAAAACCTGCAGCTTTAGCCACATCTAACAGCGAAATATCATTCATGTAATTTGCTTCAATGTATTTAAATGCTGCTGAGAGCTTTTCTAGTCCTTGAATTTTTTTTGTACTCTCAGTGATAGTTCGAAGATTTGTCTTATCGGTTAAAAAGCTGGAAATAATGCTTAGAATGTCATAGATTCTGGCGCTTAAAAATAGCTCAAAGCCAAATTCCATTTTATACTTTAGAGAGTCATAAATGCAGCTAGTGCTCTGGCTGATGGCATTTGTTTTAGTGGAGGTTTTGTTATCCTCAGAATAGCTTTCAACAATAGCATTAATATGCTTAATGAGGTTCTGATGAAAGGGAGCATCTTTTTTAGATATTTTAAAGGTATTTGATATTAAGGGCATAATAATGTTATTACTACTTAAAGCGTTAAAGATCGATAAGTCAAACTGTATAAAAATTCTTCTGCCATTATTATTTTTGTTGGAAAAGCCATGGGTATCACCATTAGCTATGAAGAGAATATCACCCTCCTCCAAATCAAATTCCCCATTGTTTACGCAGATGTTAAATTGATTCTTTTCTACATATAAAAGCTCTATCGCTGCATGCCAATGTACTGGATAGTCGAAATTCTCCAGTGTGTTTATTTCAAGTCTAAAAGGAAAACCATCTTTGAAAATGCCCTTTTCGTGCAATCCTTCAACAAACATAATTAAAGCCTCCATATGAAAAATATTATATTATATTTCATATGGAGGCAATAGAATTTTGTATTATTCTGTATTACTATGCTTATTCTAGTATAAATGAAGCTTTTAAAACAGTGCTGCCAGTTAAAGAAATACTCCTGCTGTCAGGTTGGCTTCCACCTACATATATTTCAAAGCTGCCGGGTTCAAGAACTGAATCTCCGTTATCATTAATAAGCATCATATCCTGTGGAGTTAAAATAAAGCTTACTTCCTTTTGCTCCTTTGGCTTTAAACTGATTTTATTAATTCCTTTGAGCTGCCATTTTGGAGCAATAACGCTTGTTTCAACATCCTTAAGATAAAGCTGTACAACTTCCTTAGCTTCAACGTCACCAATATTTTTAATAGTTACAGAACATGTAATACTGTCCCCTGCATTTATTTTATCGCTGGAAACATATAAATTACTAAACTCAAACTTAGAATAGCTAAGACCATATCCAAAGGGATAGAGAGCCTCTTTCTCCATATAACGATAGGTTCTGTTTTTCATCGAATAATCATGAAAATCAGGCAGCTCCTCAGTTGTTCTATAGAAGGTTACTGGAAGTTTACCACAGGGGCTGTACTCACCAAAAAGTAAAGCAGCGATAGCTTTTCCTCCTTGAGCACCTGGATACCATGCTTGCACTATTGCAGAAGCATTAGCATCTGCCCAGGTTACAGCTAATGCACTTCCGGATAATAGTACCAATATAACTGGTGTACCTGTTCCATGGACAGCTTCTAATAGCTGCTGCTGAAAACCAGGGAGACTAAGGTCAAATTTATCTCCAGAAGCATACTCATTTCCTGCATCTCCCTCTTCGCCCTCAATACTGGCGTCAAGACCAAGACAGAGAATAACAACATCAGATTTTTCTGCTACTGTAATTGCCTCTGCAATTCTGTCGTTTGGCATAGCTAGGTTTTCTGCCTTATCCTTGTAGAGATGGCAACCCTGAGCGTAGTTTATTCTTACTGTTTCAGGTACACATTGACGAATTCCATCAAGAACCGTTATGTACTGTGAGGCAGTTCCTACATAATTTCCTAAAAGAGCATCTCTGCTGTCAGCATTTGGTCCAATTACTGCTATAGATTTAAGAGCATTTTTATTAAGAGGAAGAGTATTGTTTTTATTTTTTAATAATACAAGTGATTCTTTAGCGGTTTCAAGTGCAAGCTTGTTGTGTTCCTTGCAGTCAACCACATCATATGAAATTGAGGAATAAGGGACCTTCTCATCACTATCAAACATACCTAGCTTCATGCGAGTCATCATGAGTCGGAATACAGATTCATCAATGGTTTTTTCATCTATTAAGCCTTCATTATAAGCAATTAGTAAGTTTAAATACATATTTCCACAATTTAAATCACAACCGTTATTTACTGCAAGAGCTACAGATTCAGGCGCTGTTTTAGTTACCATATGATACTCATGGAAATCTTTGATTGCCCAGCAGTCAGATGTGACATGGCCTTTAAAGCCCCATTCATCCCTTAAAATGTCCTTTAGCAAGGTTTTGCTACCACAGCAGGGCTCTCCATTTGTTCTATTATAAGCACCCATTACCGCTTCAACATTTGCAGCTTGAACTAATACTTTAAAAGCAGGCAAGTAGGTTTCATACATATCTTTTTTGGAAGCAACAGCATTAAAGCTATGTCTTTCTCCTTCTGGGCCGCTGTGCACAGCAAAGTGTTTAGCGCAGGCGGCTGTCTTCAGGTATTTGCTGTCACTACCCTGTAGTCCCTCAACAAATTTTGTGCCAAGTCTGCTTGTTAGATAAGGGTCCTCACCATAGGTTTCGTGGCCGCGGCCCCAACGGGGGTCTCTGAAAATATTTATGTTTGGTGACCAAAAAGTTAGTCCCTTATATATATCGTGGTCATTTTTCTTTTGGAACTCGTGATATTTGGCTCTGCCCTCTGTTGAAATAACATCAGCTATTTCATACAAAAGGTCTTCATCAAAGGTGGCTGCCATACCAATTGCCTGCGGAAAAACTGTAGCAACACCTGCTCTGGCTATACCATGTAAAGCTTCATTCCACCAATTATATGAAGGTATACCTAAACGAGGGATGGCTGGGGAATTAAATAACATTTGTGTTGTCTTTTCTTCAAGAGTCATTTGAGAAACCAAGTCCTTGACTCGTTCTTCAAAACTTAAGCTTTCGTCTTTATAAGCTGGTTTAGTATTCATAAAACCTCCTACATGGCTGAAAATGTAATAACAGTACAATTAAATATAATAACTTGGGAAGAGTGTCGCAAAACTATATAGGATACATTAGTTAAGAGATTCTGTTTAAATAGTACTTCCGTACAAACTTATATCAATGGATTGCTCTAAAGAAAACTTAGCTTGTGCCGAGCCCTAGCGAAGGCAGAAGTTTAGTTGCACTTATACTTGAAAAGTGCCAAAGTAATTGATGAAATAGTCTGGTTCACCAAAAGTATTTCTGCCGTCGCAGAACACTCGACATCGTGTCTCGGGTTGCTGCTCAAAGCGACGTCCTGTCGCTTTGACGGCTAAAACACTTGTGTTTCACCTACAATTTCAGCAATTACTTTTAACTGAGCTTCCCATTGGTATAAGTTGTACTCACGTACTATTAAACCAGAAACGTTTTCTCGTATATTTTGTTCTGCGTTACCTCTTTCATATTTAAATAATACATTAACCGCCAATTAAAGGCATGTCGGATTTTGCTCATTGTTATTCAGTTTATGCGATTATTAAAATTAAAGCAGTTTCCATGCTATTTCATTCCATCTTAATTCATTACGTAGATTTAAAAGGTTAGTATCCTTATTAATGAGAACATATTCAATTCCAGCCATCTCAGCCCAATCAATAAGCTGCTCGGCTGTTACATTGTAAGAAAACACAGTATGATGAGCTCCGCCCGCATAAATCCAAGCTTCAGCTCCTGCCTGAAGTGAAGGCTCAGGCTTCCAAAGAACTCTAGCGACGGGTAGCTTTGGCATATCCATTTCTGTTGAGATAGCCTCTACTTCATTAATAATTAATCGGAAGCGGTTTCCTAAATCAATTAAGGATACACATACAGCGTGACCCGAGTCACCATCAAATACTAATCTTGCTGGATCAGCTTTACCACCTATACCAAGAGGATGTACCTCGATACGGGGTTTAGTGGCAGCAACAGTTGGACAAACCTCCAGCATATGTGAACCCAAGTTTATCTCATTGCCTGTCACAAGATTATACGTATAGTCCTCCATAAATGAAGTTCCCTTATTATCTGCCATTACTTTCATTACATTTAACATTGCAGATGTTTTCCAGTCGCCCTCTGCGCCGAAGCCATAGCCTTTAGCCATTAGATCCTGAGTAGCAAGGCCAGGGAGCTGTTTTAAACCATGTAAATCTTCAAAGGTGGTAGTAAAAGCACTAAACTCACCTTCTTCTAATATGGCTTTAATACCGAGCTCTATGCGAGCTTGTTCTCTGACAGCTTCAAGTTTATCGCCAGTCTTAACATCATCTGAAAGATGGTATTTTTCGTGGTATTCTGACATGAGTGCATCTATTTGCTCATTTGTAACCATATTTATTTTTGCCGCAAGCTCTCCAATACCATAACCATTTACAGACCATCCAAACTTAATTTGTGCCTCAACCTTATCACCCTCTGTAACAGCAACATCACGCATATTGTCGCCAAATCTTGCTACCTTGAGGTGATGTCCCCAAATGTATGCAACCGCTGTTCTTTCCCAAGCTCCAATTCTCTCGCGTACATCTGAATCTTCCCAATAGCCTGCGATAACTTTACGAGAGATACGCATTCTAGCACCAATAAAGCCATGCTCTCGGTCTCCATGGGCCGATTGGTTTAAATTCATAAAATCCATATCTATACTATCCCAGGGTATTTCTCTATTGAACTGGGTATGCAAATGAAGAAGAGGTTTTTTTAGTTGTGAAAAGCCTGCAATCCACATTTTAGAGGGCGAAAAGGTATGCATCCAGGTGATGATACCAGCACATTTACTATCTGAGTTTGCATCAATAATTACTTTAAGTATTTCATCAGAAGTAGTCACTATTGGCTTAAAAACAATTTTATAAGGAATGGCACAATCCAAGTCTAGCTTTTCTACCATAATCCTTGAGTGCTCTGCAGCCTGCCTTATGGTCTCTGGGCCATATAAATGCTGGCTGCCTGTAATAAACCAGAATTCAAAATCTTTGATTTTTAACATACAATACTCCTCCTATACAGTTCTACATGTACGTACATTATAACAAATAAATTTTATATTATTTATAATAAAAAAGCAATTATTTTTATCATAATATGAATGTTATTTATATATATAAAAATAGGTAAAAATTTGAAGTTTACACTATAAAATATAAGGAATATACGACCTAAAGAAGGTAGATTCTTATATATGAAAACTAGACGATAATTTGAAATAGTATTGAAAATGTATTTCTATTGCTATATAATTTGGCTAGAGATTGTATGTACAAGTTATAAATTACAGGAGTAAATGATGCAGCAAGAGGGAGTAAACAAAACCAAATATGCCAAGTTAATGGAATATTTAAGGAATGAGATTAATATGGGGAGAATAAAACCTGGTGATCAGATTCCACCTGAAAATACTTTGGCACAGAAGCTATCATTAAGCAGGCACACTGTTAGGAAAGCTATATCTATGCTTGTCAATGAAGGGTATCTTTATACTGAACATGGGAAAGGGACCTTTTGTAGAGATAGAAGTATTAGTAGAGTGAATTCCAAGAATATAGGAGTGATGACTACTTATATTTCAGAATACATTTTTCCGCGGGTAATTCAGGGTATAGATTCTGTATTATCAGAAAAGGGCTACAGTATAATGCTTAAGAACACTGATAATGACGTGGAAAAGGAAGCTGTATACCTTGGTGAGATTCTTGGTAAAGACTTGGAGGGTTTAATTATTGAACCCACAAAAAGTGCCTTGTTTTCTAATAACATAAAGTTATATAACGCTTTAGATGAGAATAATATACCATATATATTTATACATGGAGTTTACCAACAACTAGAAAATAAGCCACAGATAGTTATTAATGATTCAAAGGGTATGTATCTTGCTGTTAAATATCTGGTTGATTTAGGTCATAGAAATATTATCGGAGTTTTTAAAGCTGATGATGCTCAAGGAATAGAAAGGCATAAGGGATATGCTAAGGCGCTGGCAGACTTCGGTATGCAATACAATCCTGACAATGTGGTATGGTTCCATACTGAGGATCGGAAGACAAAGCCTTTTTCAGCAATTGCTGGAATGCTCAGAAATGGAAAGAAAATAGATGCTATTGTCTGCTATAATGACCAGATTGCATATGATTTGTATGAAAAGCTTTCTGTATTGGGAGTGTCAATACCAGAGGATATCTCATTAACGGGTTTTGATGATTCGTATTTTGCCACTAGTTGTCCAACAAAGCTGACATCTGTAAGCCATCCTAAAGAGAAGCTGGGCAAAATGGCAGCTCAGACTTTACTTGATATGCTTGATAACCCAGAATATGCAAAAACCTCTATTATAAAGATAATTGAACCTGAATTAATTATTAGAGACTCCTGTAAAAAAAGAAATACTATTTGTTGAACTAGGTCATAATTATGCCCGTGCCCCGCATTTGGCACAAAACTTCATTAATGTACTGGCATGGACTCGGTCCCCTTTTTTTATTATATTAGTTTTTTCAACCTTTATCCGATGTTTACTGCCGCAAATACCTGAAGCCAAGAACTATGCTTATCACAATTATATTAATATTTTAAACTACGTTGGAGGAGAAAATTTATGAGTGTTGAATTTAATGATGTTAGAAATGCCATTATTAACGGTCAAACAGCGATAGGGATTGAATTGGGATCGACACGTATCAAAACGGTCCTAATCGGTATAGATAATACGCCTATTGCATCAGGAAATCATGACTGGGAAAATAGTTATGTCAACAACCTTTGGACTTATAGCTTGGAGGAGGTTTGGAAGGGAGTACAGAGCAGTTACCAAAGTATGACTAGCAGTATCAAAGAAAAATATGGAGTAAAAATTGAAACTACGGGATCAATCGGAATCAGTGGTATGATGCATGGTTATCTTGTTTTTAATAAGGATGAAAAGCTTTTAACACCTTTTCGTACTTGGCGTAACAATATAACTGGACAGGCGTCTGAAGCCCTGACCAAGCTATTTAACTATCCTATCCCACAAAGGTGGAGTTGTTCTCATCTTTATCAAGCCATTCTTAATCAAGAGGAACATTTATCTGACATAAGCTATATGACAACATTGGCGGGCTATATACATTGGAAATTAACTGGGCATAAGGTTCTGGGAATTGGAGAGGCATCAGGTGTTTTTCCCATTGACTTGAAGACTAAAGATTTTAATTGTCAAATGATTGGGCAGTTTAATGAACTGATAAGTCCGCTAAATCTTCCGTGGCATTTGGAAGACATCCTGCCAGAGGTTTTAGTGGCCGGTACAAAGGCTGGTGAATTAACAGAAGCAGGAGCACAGCTCCTTGATATCACTGGTCAGCTAAAACCGGGAATTCCCCTTTGTCCTCCCGAGGGTGATGCAGGGACTGGTATGGTAGCTACTAATAGCGTATCAGTCCGTACTGGAAATGTTTCGGCTGGAACGTCAGTATTTGCCATGATTGTACTGGAAAAGGAATTGTCTAGGACATATTCAGAGATTGATTTAGTAACTACACCAGATGGTGAACTGGTAGCTATGGTACATTCCAACAATTGCACATCAGATTACGATGCTTGGATGGGCTTGTTCCTCGAGGTTACTAAAGCATTGGGCATGGATATTCCAAAACCTATGCTCTATGACACTTTACTTAGCATGGCACTCCAAGGAGATCCTGACGGTGGAGGCTTGTTATCCTATGGTTATGTTTCAGGTGAGCATATTACCCATTTTGAAGAAGGACGCCCAATGTTTGTGCGTTCATCAGGCTGTAACTTCAATCTGGCTAATTTTATGAGAGTCAATTTATTTACGTCACTAGGAGCTCTAAAAACCGGCCTCGATATTCTTTTAGAAAAAGAGTCGGTTCAGGTAGATGAAATCTTGGGGCATGGAGGCTTTTTCAAGACAAAGGAAGTGGGGCAGAAGATTATGGCGGCTGCCTTTAATGTTCCTGTGTCTATTATGAAAACTGCTGGAGAAGGAGGAGCCTGGGGGATTGCAGTACTGGCAGCCTATATGGTCAATCGTGCTGATAACGAGTCTCTGGAGGCTTTTCTCAAAGATAAGGTTTTTGTAGAAAAGCAGGGAAATTCAATTGCTCCTGATCCATCAGATGTTGCAGGTTTTAACGAATTTATGAAAAGATATAATAAGGGATTAGCTGTTGAAAGAGCTGCGGTGGATAATTTGAGATAAGATAAGGAGACAAGGTGTTATGTTTGATAATAAGAGGATAATGCAGCGATTACAAAAACCCAAAGGCATAGTTGATGTCGTATTCGATACAGATGCATATAACGAAATAGATGATCAGTATGCATTGGCCTATCTTATTAAGAATCCTGAAAGGCTCAACGTAAAAGCCATTTATGCAGCACCGTTTTTCAATGATAAGAGTTCAGGCCCAGCGGAGGGGATGGAGAAAAGCTTTCAAGAGATAATGAATATTCTGTCCTTGATGGAATGTGATGAGCTTAAAAAGCTTGTGTATAAAGGTTCTGAAACATTTATGCCTGACGAGAATACACCTGTACAATCTGCTGCTGCAAGAGATCTTGTTAATCGTGCAATGGAGTACAGTGAGGCAAATCCTCTTTACGTTATTGCAGTCGGAGCCATCACAAATGTGGCATCTGCATTACTTATAAAACCAGAAATAAAGGATAGAATTGTGCTGATATGGCTTGGTGGAAACGCTCATCACTGGAAGGATAATAAAGAGTTTAACTTATACCAAGATATTGCGGGTGCGAGAATTGTTTTTGGATGTGGTGTTCCGTTAGTGCAGCTACCATGTAGGGGAGTTGTTTCTGCTTTCACTACTGGAGGACCAGAACTTGAATTCTGGCTGCGTGGAAAAAACAAGCTGTGCGATTATCTTGTGGATGCAACGATAGCGGAAGCAAAAAGATGCAATGGAGGAGAATTTTGGACAAGGGTTATATGGGATGTTACAGCTGTAGCGTGGCTCTTGGAGGGCGACTATATGCTTGAATGTTTTGAACCTAGTCCTGTACCTGAATATGACAATACATACTCTTTTGATAAAGACAGACACCTTATCAAATATGTTTATCATATCAAAAGAGATGCTTTGTTTGGAGATCTTTTTACAAAGCTCGCAAAGTAAGGCTAGATTAACTTTAAAGAGGTATAAATATGTTTCTTAAATCGCTAAAAGAAGAAGTATTACAAGCAAATTTAGATTTACCTAAGTATGGTTTGGTGACATTTACCTGGGGAAATGTTAGTGGTGTGGATAGGGATAAGGGCTTGATGGTAATCAAGCCAAGCGGTGTTCCTTACGATCAGCTCAAAATCGAGGATTTGGTAGTTATAGATTTAGAGGGTAAGCAAGTAGAAGGTTCACTAAGACCTTCCTCTGATACACCGACACATATTGTGCTTTATAATGCGTTTAAAGAAGTTGGTGGAATTGTACATACCCATTCCTCTTGGGCAACAAGCTGGGCTCAGGCTGGTCGCCCTATTCGCCCTATGGGAACCACCCATGCAGACTATTTCTATGGACAGATTCCTTGTACAAGAAGGCTTTCACAGGAAGAAATTGAAGGCGAGTATGAAAAAAATACTGGGATTGTTATTGTAGAGACCTTCAAAGAATTGAACCCAGTATATATTCCTGGGGTTCTTGTTGAAGACCATGCACCATTTAGCTGGGGCAAAGATCCTCATGAAGCAGTGCATAATGCAGTGGTTTTGGAAGAGGTGGCCAAAATGGCACTTAATACACATGTATTATCAGGTGGTGCCAATAATGATGTTAATCAATATTTGCTGGATAAGCATTTTATGAGAAAGCATGGCTCAGATGCTTACTATGGTCAAAGATAAAAAAGGATAAGCAGCTCTTAATTTTGATACGCACCTCCAATGTTAGACAAAATATATCTAACATCGGAGGTGCGTATTGATTTAGGAGCTTAATTAAGTATTCTTTCTCAGAATTGATTTGCTTCCGTAATAGTTAATCCTTCTCCAACGAGTCTTAAAAAATATGTTTAAGAAGGATAATACAAAAAATGAATTGATAATTAAATTAATACATATAGTAATATTGCTACAGAAAAATATGCCTATTGTTTTTTTATCCTAAATGGAATAAAATTACATTATTGGTAGCGTAACTTTAGTCTAAAAAATTAAAGGGGGATACTATTATGCATTTCGATTACAAGCAGTTTGAACGAAAAGGGTTTGATATAATATCTCTGTACTACATTGACCAAGCGAATGATGAAAAAAAGGAAATATGGGTTTTACCCGGTCATGGTATGAATCTATGTAAGTACACTGTAAATAATTTGAGAATAATTGAGTTTGATTCCGACAAAATTAGAGAAGGTTTTTATGGTACCCCTCTTTTTTATCCGACGACAAACAGAATTTTTAATGAGTATCCTCAGGTTAAAGAAGAAAATCTAGTAACTATTCATGAATTATTACACAATGAACCATTTAAGGGTATCGAAATTAGTAAAACTGAGGGTAGTATATCAGTTTGCGCCTACATTGATTTTGTGGAAAAGAATCATTTATTTGAAGCATTTCCATTTAGACATAGATTAAATGTTAAATATACTCTTGATAAATCGGGGGTTCGTTTTGATTATGAGATAGTAAACAAAGAACCTGAACAAAGGATTCCATTTGCCATAGGACTCAATACGTATTTTTCTAAGATTGATGGTGAAGATAAGACATTTATAAAGGCTCCTTTTGAGTTGCCATGCAAAAGGTCAGAAGAACTTACGCCAACAGATGAGTTGCCAGCTATAAATGAGGAGTTCAATCTTGCTAATTATGTAGCAATAGGAAGTTTGGATTCGGAAATTGTTTTTGCAGGGAACAAGAATAATGAGCCCGCAAATATTATATATTCAAAGTCAGGTTTAAAAATAACTTTAAGGAGCAGTGAAGATTTCTCTAATATGGTGATATATACGCAAAAGGGCAAGCCGTTTTTTTGCATGGAAAATCATAGTTGTGCTTCAGATGCGCACAATTTATGCAATCAGGGGATGGAGGATATATCAGGACTTAAATTTGTAGAAGCAAACTCTACGTTTAGGGGATTTATGCACTTTGTGACTGAGAAAATCTAAAGAAATAGTTAAGCGGATTTACAAAGTTAAATAGCTTAAAAATAAAGCAGCGAGGTTATTTGGTTAATCCATAGCCCTGCTGTTTTTTTATTAAAAAAAGCAATGCAGTCTGAAAACCAAAAACTATAAATACAATTAATTCGGACAAACAGTCAAAATAGAAAATATAATGTTAGAATAATTTAAAATAAAAAAACAAAATTTAATAAAATAGTTATTGACACAAATTAAATTTGGTTGTATATTGAATATAATAAATGAAATTCTAAACGATAACTACAAATAAAAGGGGGCCATAAATATGGGCAGAAAATTAAGTTTTGATACATTACAGGTACACGCAGGACAAGAGGTTGATTCAGCAACGGGTTCCAGAGCAGTACCAATCTACCAGACTTCCTCCTATGTTTTCAAAAATTCTGATCATGCGGCAGATTTATTTGGACTCAGAGATTCTGGTAATATTTATACAAGAATTATGAACCCAACAAACGATGTTTTTGAAAAAAGAATTGCAGCATTGGAGGGTGGTACTGCTGCACTTGCTGTTTCATCAGGCTCTGCAGCAATTACGTATTCGATACTTAATATAGCTGGCAGCGGAGATGAAATTGTAGCTGCTAATACACTATATGGTGGCACCTATAATTTATTTGCAGTAACATTGCCTAAGTATGGTATAACAACTAAGTTTGTTAATCCTGACGAAATAAAAAACTTTGAAGAAGCAATTACAGAAAAAACAAAAGCAGTATTTATTGAATCAATAGGAAATCCCAATGCTAATATTATTGACATTGAGGCCGTGGCAAATGTCGCTCACAAGCACGGAGTTCCTCTTATAATTGATAACACCTTTGGAACACCGTACCTTGTAAGACCGATTGAATATGGTGCTGATGTAGTTGTTCACTCCGCTACAAAATTCATTGGAGGACACGGATCTTCTATTGGAGGTGTAATTATTGACGCTGGTAAATTTGACTATGCTGCTAGTGGGAGATTTCCAGGTTTTACAGAGCCAGACGAAAGCTATCATGGCGTCGTTTACTCGCAGTTAGGTGCGGTGGCTTTTGTATTAAAGGTTAGAGTTCAGCTTCTACGAGATACTGGAGCAGCGATAAGTCCTTTTAACTCATTTTTATTTATCCAGGGTCTTGAGACCTTGTCATTAAGAGTTGAAAAGCATGTAAGTAACGCCAAGAAAATAGCAGAACATTTGAATAACCATCCATTAGTTGAACGTGTAAATTATTCAAGTCTAAAGGAGAATAAGTACTATGATCTGGCACAGAAATATGTTCCAAAGGGTGCTGGCTCTATATTTACCTTTGAAATAAAGGGTGGAATTGATAACGCAAAGAAATTTATAGATAATCTTGAAATATTCTCCTTGCTAGCAAATGTTGCTGATGCCAAGTCGCTAGTTATACATCCTGCAAGCACCACCCACTCTCAGCTATCCGAGAAGGAGCTCTTAGATTCGGGTATTACTCCAAATACAATTCGTCTTTCAATAGGTATTGAAGATGTTGACGACTTAATTTACGACATAGACCAGGCTCTTGAAAAGAGTAGATAATTAAATTTTAATAGGTAGGCTAAAAGTCAGCTGTATTAGGATTATGCAAACAGTTGACTTTTTTTCTTCCTTGATACTATAATCCCGAGTTTGACAGTTGTGAAAGGTAAAAATCCTGTAAGTCATTCGAAATAGTGGCATACAGGATTTGTTTGATTTTAAAAAAGTGCGCAATGTTTTTCACTTTTTGGTTTCTCTAAAAAT
>JAEZOA010000102.1 GCA_023441625.1 Bacillota bacterium | reverse complement strand
GAGTTAGCCTACACGTAAATGGGAATAGTGATTATGACCGTATTGTTATATGCTACAAAAGTAGACATTATTAAACACCGGTGTTGATATATGTCTGATTTTGGGGTTTTACTACGGTACAATAATCTGAGTAAGACTGTACTGTGTTTCGGCCCGACAGAAGGACAAAGAGGTTATATATCAGATTTGATGTAGTGTACACTTGTACATGAAAGGCCGAAGGTGGGTAATACAAAGTTTATATCAACATTAGGAGCTTTAGAGGGAGGTAGAAGATTAATGGTGAAGTATGAAATGCAGAATATTATACCTTTTAACGATGTATATTATGTCGATTGTTTACATTTATCTTTTTTTACTGTAGTGAAGCATTTTAGCGGAAGTATATTTAGTTTTATAGCAAATGATTATTTCGTTTATAATCTAGAACAAACAGTAAATGGACTTTCATTAAAATTAGAGAAACAGCAAGTACTGTCAATTATCGAAATGGCGGAATATAACGGTATAACGGTTGAAAGTAGATATGATTATGGTAACGATATTATTGGTAATATAACTGACGCATTGCTAAGCGGAAGCATTGTTGTTATTCCTGTCGATAGCTATTACTACAGGCATCCTTATCATAATTTATTCTATTTAACAGAGCACCACAGGCAAACTATGATAGTATTTGGTTTTGATAGTGAAAGGAAAGTTTTCAAAATAGTTGATGTTAATGGGTTTGAATGGAATACAAAGAATTTCTGCTATAAACATGAAATAAGTTTTCAAGACATGGTTAAGTGCCATGAGGGAAGTATTACTTTTGATCAAAACGCACCAACCTTAATAAAAGTCTCTAAAGATAATACTAATAAGGTATTAAGCGATGACCCACGTTTTTACAAAGGTACAATGGTTACAAATATGAAGTTACACAAAAATGATATTCTAAAAGGATTGCAAAATATTCGCATATTTTCAGAAAATATAGAACAGTTCGATATAGACAAGTCAACCGTTTTTACTAATAAAGTTACTTCCTCAGGAAATCAATATAAAATGAAATCAATATTGGATAATGAATATACTTATGATCCACTAATGGAAAGTATTATTGATAGTTGGATAATTATTGAAAACTTAATATATAAGAACGAATTTAAAGGACGAAGTGAAAGGAAAAAGTTTACTTCTCAGCTGAACCAATTATATGACCTAGAAAGCATGTTATATGAGAGGTTATTTCAATTATTTGATACAGTTTAGAAGCTGGAAAATTTGCTATATGAAGCCCTACTCTTAAGGTTTGATTCAATTTGATTTAAAAACACGTTGGGGCCGATAAAAGCTGTCGATTTAAGTGTAATTGTGTTGGGGGGACCATTATGGATAAGAAAGAATGCCTGGAAAGTATTTGTGATACATATGATATTAAATTTGGAGATAAATCATTCAAATACTACTTATACAATAGCGATTTAGAAAGCTGTGTGGAAAATTTATATAATATAGACGGTGTTCAAACCTTTATAATTATTAGTGATGAAAATGTTGGGAGTTTTTATGGCCAAAATATTCTTAACTTAATTCAGAAAAAGTATAAATGTGACATACTTATGTTTAAAAGCAAAGAAAGTCGTAAGATTCTTGGGGTCCTCGATGAACTAATAGAAGAAGTACTTTTGCTGAAAGCCACAAGACGTACTTGTATAATAGGGCTGGGCGGGGGTATATGCGGTAATATGTCCGGTATGGTAGCTGCACTATTGTTTCGGGGAATAAAGTTTGTGCATATCCCAACATCTCTAATGGCAATATTAGACTCGGTTCTATCATTGAAGCAGGCCATAAACTCCCGCTTTGGTAAGAATTTGATTGGAGTTTACTACACTCCGGAAATGGTTATTACAAACATTGGCTTTTTAAATACATTACCTAAGCATGAGATTATTTCCGGTTTGTGCGAAGTAATAAAAAATGCCCTAACTATTTTGCCGGAAAGTATAGAGAAGTTATTTGGAATGCTGAACTCAGAATGTAATTATACTTCCCATGACTACCGTTTTTTTATAGATATGTCTATTAAAGCTAAAACGCTTGTCATGAGAAATGACCCTTATGAGAAGAAAGATGCAATAATACTAGAGTATGGACATACAATAGGACATGCTATAGAACTGGCTTCTGCCGGAGAGATATCCCATGGTGAAGCCATAGGCTTAGGTATGTTATGTGCAGCAGAGATTTCTCACATGTTAGGGTATTTATCCGGAGAGGGTATTAACATTCATAAAATGCTTTTAGATAAAGCGGGAGCTTCTATTAAAATACCAAGTAATATACATCCTGATGACATTTTATCAATCATGAAATTCGATAACAAAAGAGGATATGTTAACTGTGAAACGGGTGTTTTCTATATGATATTGTTAGAGAATATCGGTAAGCCTTTAAATAATGGTAAATTGCTTACTGCAGTCCCGGAAAAGGCAGCAAGACAAGCAATTATAAATATGTTTGCACAGAATAAAACAATAAGTTAATTTATTCTATATATTTTGCAATAACCACTTTACATTTATTTTAGACATTTCAAAATATACACATTGCTTCATATGTTGCGAAAAATTCAGCTTTTAGACCGCAAATGCAGATGCTTTAACCGCATTTGCTTATGTAAAATCTTTTTCGCAACATATATAGTGATAGAAAGGTGAAACAAATGGATATCAAGAATGAAAAATACAAACACCGTATGGGCACAAAAAAGCTAATTCTAAATGGAATTGATGGAAATCCCATAAAAAATGCAGAGGTAGTAGTCGGACAGACAAAACATAAATTTCTCTTCGGGTGTGCCGAATTTAGTGCCATAGATTATGCTAACAACGAGCTTGATGAATACGATAGAGGGAAATCAGAAGAGAGGTTCCAAAAATTCTTTGATTTGTTTAACTATACTACACTGCCCTTCTACTGGGAAAATTTCGAACCGGTAAGAGGCCAGGCTGATACTAACAGGATTAGAAAAACTGCTGAATGGCTGCTGTCTAAGGGATGTGTTCTAAAAGGGCACCCGTTGACCTGGCATACTTTAGCGCCACTATGGTTGCTTGATATGACCGACTCTAAAATTCTATCTTCACTGCTTGAACGAATTGATCGGGAAGTTACTGATTTTGCAGGCTTAATTAACATTTGGGATGTAATCAATGAGGCTGTTATTATGCCTGTATTTAATAAATATAATAATGGAATTACGCGTATATGTAAGGAATTAGGGCGTATTCGCACTGTACGTGAAGTGTTTTCAGCAGCAAAGAGAGCAAATCCTGATGCAGTACTACTAATTAATGATTTTGTTTATACTTCCATTGATTCCTATGAAATTTTAATTGAGGGTTGTTTGGAAGCGGGGATTCCCATAGATGCCATAGGGATCCAGTCTCATATGCACCAAGGCTACTGGGGTGTTGAGAAGACTCAGGAGATACTGGAACGTTTCTCACGCTTCAATCTACCCATTCATTTTACTGAGAGTACATTGGTTTCAGGCCATAATATGCCGCCTAAAATCCTTGATTTAAATGATTATGTGGTAGATCATTGGCCATCTACGCCGGAGGGGGAAGAACGGCAAGCTAGAGAAGCCGTACTACATTATAAGACCCTTTTTGCACATCCTGGTGTAGAGTCTATAACGTGGTGGGACTTTGTAGATGGCCAATGGCTTGGTGCACCAACAGGCATCTTAACCCAGGATAATAGGGTAAAACCTATATACGATGAAATTTATAAGCTTATTAAAGGTGAATGGTGGACAGGTTCAATAAATACAGTTACAGATGATTCGGGTTCAATTATTTTCTTGGGGTTCTATGGGGAGTATGAAGTAAGTTGCTGTGGTAAGAGAGGCAGCTTTATTCTAGACAAAGAATATGAAGAAGTTGGGGTAATGTTAAAATAGGTAGGTGTTCAGTAAATTGAAATAGATTGGATAGGAACACCAAAAAACTAGCAACAACTAGAAATAAATCAATAATAGAATGCTGAACCTTGAAAATTTAAAAAGGTGTGAGTTGTAGGAAGAGTT
>JAEZOA010000096.1 GCA_023441625.1 Bacillota bacterium | reverse complement strand
AACTATTTCTTAATACTTCTTCTTTGAGCACCTTAACAGATGCTCTATTCGTCATGCAGTTTTCAAGGTTCATAAATATCTAAATTGCATTTCTGCAGTTTATTCAAAAAATATCATTTTAAAACTTTACTTTTAATAGTTAGTCTTTTTTTTATAATTCAATTCTTCCAACCTTATTCTCCTGATAAATAGTTGATAAAATTGCAGGTCTTATTAAATTATTTTTTCTTTTCACCAAATACAACATTAAGCTTAAACTCTTTCCCATCACGGAGCATTGTAAACTCAACCTTATCTCCAGGTAAATACTTCTTCATTTCCTCATTGTAGTCAATAACTGAATTAATCTCTATGCCATTAATTGAAAGCAATTTATCGTCCATCTCAATATCATATTCCTCTGCCGGTGAGCCTTGCTCAATATCTCTAACTGTCAAGCCTTCACTCGAACTTGGCAAGCCATATTGAGAAGTAATGCTATCAGCAAAAACAATACCAAAATAAGGTCTTTCAATTCTGCCAAACTTTTCAAAATGGCTTATTGCATACTTTACTGTATCCGCTGGAATGGAAAAGTTCATCCCCTCCACTCCATATCCTACTAACTTAACAGAATTTATACCAATAACCTCACCCTTCATATTTACCAAAGGCCCTCCGCTATTGCCGCTATTAATTGCTGCATCTGACTGAATAAATCTATATTCCCCATCAGCAGACCTATTCATTCCGCTAACAATTCCTCTTGTAGCAGAATTTCGCAGACTGAAGGATAATGGGGTACCAATAGCTACAACATCTTGTCCAACTGCAACATCTTCAATATTTCCAAACGTTGCAGGCTGCAAACCACCTTTATCAATTTTAATAACTGCTAAATCCAAGCTTACATCAATGGCCTTTAGCCTTGCTTTATAGGCTTTGCTATTTGAAAGTACAACAACAATGCTGTCCAAATCATTTACAACATGAGCATTTGTAATAATATAACCATTACTTCTATAAATAACTCCAGTCCCAAATATCAGATTATCTGTATAATCACTATAATAAACGCTGCTTTCCTTTATTTTTCCTATTATTCCAACAACAGACGGACTGACTTTTGACACAATTTTAGATACCTTATCTGTCTCGGTATTTATTTCAACAGAACTGCTGTTTTTGCTTATTGTGACATTATCAAGATTTTCAGCTAAGCTATCCACTGATATGTACTGTTTTCCATCTATTACTTTTACTGAATCGTTTACCTGTTTACCATCAATTTTTAATGTCACACTTCCAGCCGCAAAAGCACTTGAAGTAATAAGATTAAATGCAATAAGTAAACAACTGACTTTTATAATAATCCTTTTTGTCATAAATATGTCCATGCCCCACATTTAGCTTACTAGCATGGGTCCACCTTTCATTATTTATTTTCGTTCTTTCAGCCTTCTCCACTCTATTTCTTAAGTTACTTATAAAACATAATTATACCCATGCTCCGCAATTGGCACAAACTCCATTAAAGTACTGGCATGGACTCGGTCTCCCTTTTTTATTATAATTAATTCTTTCAACCTTATAGCATTAATAATAGTAAATAATGCTTGTAGAATTATATTTTACCACCTTAATATGTACAATACAATTATGAGAATGTTAGTCGAGACTTTATGATGTTATAGACAAAAGGAACCAATCCAAATAAAATTAGTACAATTCCTGTGTAAACTTCAATGCTCCAAAGTCCCATACGTGTAGTTCGAGTTAATGTAGAATAAATTACGTTCCCACCCATAATAGCGTAAAACATTAGCCCAATCGTGTTTATTACTAAGTTGTTAAGTCTGCTTAGTCCCCACGCAGCTAAAATCATCGACATGGCAGATAATAAAGCCGAAAGCCAATCAATACCACCTACACTCATTCCAAACACACATATTAAGATTAAAAAGTAAAAAGGAATAAGCAAGATAAAAAACATAGGCTTGCTATTTTTCTTTAGCATTTGATTTCTCCTTTAGCCAAAATTATACATTACATTATAGTACTATATCTGGAATTAATACTTACTATGTATTGAGTAAATTAACATAGGTTATAGGTTATCGCTTATAACCAGGCTCTTCCAGAGTAATAGGGTTAGGATTGCTGAGTACCCAATGTACTGCCAGTTCGCACAATCTAGCAGGTTCATCGCTATCATTTTTGCTATTAATTTCTTTGGCTAATGTTGCTACCTCCTGAAGTACAACAGCATCTAATGGCGTTCCTAAACTAAAGTAATGCACCAAAGTATTGATCATTTTACGATATTGATTATCCCAGTTAATACCACCGTTATCTAATATTTCGTATGACACTTTACCTGTAATACGTATAACCTCACCCTGTACGGTTTTCGCATGTCCATTTGAAGGAATGAGTAAATTCCAGAGTTCATTATGTTGTGCCTGCCAACCCTTTGTTGTTACAGTTATTGGAGACACCTCATCGTGCGTCCTTCGCTTCTCTATTGGTGAAACATCAAATAGCTCATACAGACGTAAAAGTGCCTCATCGGTTTGATTCAAATAATCTTTATTAAAGCCATCTCTGTGAAATTCAAAATCTTTTCCGATTCTTTTAATAGATTCTTTCATTTCAGGCGTTACTGTTGCTCCGTTGTTAAGTAAAATATCGGCAACTTCCGCCATATTGACAATATCCGCATTTCTGCACCATCCTAAAGCTTTTTCTAATGGAGTCTGTTTCATCGTATTTTCTGCGTTGATATTTGCGCCTCTAGAAACTAACGATTGAACTGCTTTGGGTTTAAAAGAACCTGCGGCGGCGAATAAAGGTGTCTCGTTTTGATAATCAATTGCTTCTATATCTGCACCCAAATCAAGAAATAATTCTGTATTACCACACCAACTTATTGCATGTTGGTGCAAGGGCGTTTTTCCATATTTGTCTCTGGCATTTATATCAGCACCCTGTTCTACAAGCCAGTGAACCAATTCATCCGGTATTTTGAAAAAGCTCAAGGCTGTTGATTTACTGTAACCGCCACGGGCATCCAATTCGCATTGGGCAAATACCTCTTTTAATGCTGAAAGTTCACCTATTTTAATTAGTTCATCAAAATTTTTCGGTAAAGTCATTTTCTTCTTTCCCATACATGCTTTCTCTCCTAACTTTTTAGTATATAAAAAAACTATTTACTTGTTATTTTTAATCTTTTGGCTAATGACAAAAGGGTATTTTATTAAATTAGCACACCACTTAACAAAATCTTCTTCGTTGTCTATTCATTTAACAATATATTTTGCATCGCATGATTTATATGGTCTTAACCTTAACATTCTATGTTATCCTCCATTTCATATATTATAAAAATCACTTCGCAATATTCAAGAAATCTATTCTTCGCTTTACTCTCTGTCAATATCCAGTTCCGTTTCAAGTTTTGTTTCATTTATGGTATTTATCCAATTATCTAAGAAATTCAATGTAGTCAATTAAATCCATATCATAACCTCCACATCCTGTAAATATAAATGATTTTCTAGTACGTACTTTGAATCAATACGGATTTTAAAGTAATTTTTAAATAATACTTCAATGGGAAGTTTGATATTTCAATCTAAGCCTTACCGCATTATTTAGTTATAATAGTTCTATATATTACTTCAAATGCATCGTTATCTATAAAGATTATGAACTAAAAATAGTGCTCCATCAAACGCGTTACCCATTCTGGTATAACAGCATTATTTTTGCAATCATACATTGGATAATACGGCTTAATGTCTAATATAGGAGTATTATTTATA
>JAEZOA010000094.1 GCA_023441625.1 Bacillota bacterium | reverse complement strand
TATAAATAATACTCCTATATTAGACATTAAGCCGTATTATCCAATGTATGATTGCAAAAATAATGCTGTTATACCAGAATGGGTAACGCGTTTGATGGAGCACTATTTTTAGTTCATAATCTTTATATACTGCGCACTCAATCAAATTCAGGAGGAATTGAATATGAAAAGATTTTTAATCTTTGTACTATCTTTGGTGTCGTTCATATCCCTTGTTGCTTGTGGTAGCAGTGTGAGCACATCGAGTAATGACACAAGTGCTTCGACTAATTTAAGCAATGACACAACAATGGACCTCACACAAATTCAAGATGGAAATTATTCGAGTTTGCAAGGCTCATGGGCAGAAGTCGTTTATGCAGCAAACTACGGTTACGATAAAGGCTTTATTTGGAATGCGGGTTCTAATGGTGATACCCTCTCTGTATCAAGTAACAAAATAATCTTAAATAACTCAGATGTGCTTATTCAGGGAAATAAACTTACGGATAATGCGGGTGACCATTCGCTTTCGTTCGAAAAAAATGAGGGTTCACTTGATGCTACGCTTGTAGATCAAACTGTCGCCATTAACTGGAGTGTTACCTTTTACCCCAAGGGAGTAAAAAATGATCTCCACCTAAATAATGGAGTGAAGATTGACAACACTAAAAACCACATAGCCATTTGGACGAGCAATAACGGTTATACCACAATATTTGAACAAACCGATTTGATAACAAATACAACATTATCAGAGGGTAATAATGAAACTGAAGTGGATTCATCTAAGAGTTTAATAGGCAATGATATCGAAAACACAATGCAGAAAATTGATTCTCGAGTAGCAAAAATAAAAAACAGCTTAAATTACGAATATTACAAGGATTATTACGATAAAGGTATTCTAGTGTTCCGGTATTTTAAGCATGATTTTGATAAAGAATTATCTGCTGAATATAACTTGTACTATGATGAACAAGGTAAACTAATATACGCTGAAATTACCCATTATCGTGGCGTATTGTACTCCATCTACTTTCACAACGATGAATTGTTGCACGTGGAAGTGGGACCTTTCTTTGAGGGTGGACCATATATAAATGGCGGCATGGAAAATGTTAAGGCTGTTATTAAAAAAGACTCCAGCTATGCTTTCGTACTGGATGATATATCTTTATGTTTGGAACACGCATATAAATAAGATCTGTTATAGTACAAAAAATATCAAAGTACTGGAATCAGCAAAATAGATTTGACAGACCTGATGGAGTATTAATTATTACAAATCATCAGATGATTTTTATAACTAAAATGGAAACGGTATTTACTAAGACAGGAGCGCTAAATTTTCCATTAAATTTAATCAAAAATTTAAAGCTAAGAGAGTTATGCTAATTAGTCTAGCAATTCGCTTTTACTTTGAAGGTAAGATGTATGTATTTACTCTGTTTTCAGGTACGAATGAGGTCGTTGATGTAATAAAGAATAATAGTAAAAATCTATAATAATAGGTTTGAAACATAAACTTAACAACATCTCATATTAAAATTTTAAGAAATAATTTAATCAAATATACAGAAAAATTTTTACAGTACATTAGTGGAGGTCGGTATATGTTTAATGAGATTTGTATATATGAAGTAAAGCTTGACAAACAAGATGAAGTTGAAGTACTTATGAAAGAAGTGGCTGACTTTTATAAAGAACAACAAGGTGTTATTGATGTAAAATACATCAAACGAACCCATAGGCAAAAAGACTTCAATGCAGTTAAATCAGGCGAACCACCCCTTATATTAACACGCTATGTTGGTAAGGTTACTTATATACTATATTGGGTGGTTGAAAACGAGGAAGTACATGCGATGGTTTCAAAACTAGGGTTAGAGAAGTTTTATAAGAGATGGACCCGATGCTTGACAACTATGCCTAAAATCTTACTTGGTGAAAACATTGTTTGAAGGTAATTGATTATCAAGTTCTTAACTAGTTATTTATGTATAGAGAACAAACCTGTACTGCATATTCAGAAAATGAAGATGCGGTATTTTTGTGCAGTTTGAGCGCAATATGAATATAGCGGCGAAATACATGTTCTTTGAAAACTGAATAGTACGGTAGCGGTTGAAACTTATATAAATCAAAGGTATATTAGTATTTAGTACTTGATTGGAGGAGTTTGGATTATGAACCATGACTTTTCGTACTGCAAATAATACCAATAAGTTGTAATTTAGATAGTGTTTTTCTTTTCATATGAGTCTCCTAGAATTTTCTTAATTTAATTATATCAGGATTTTGGTTACAAGTAAAATGAAGACTGATGGTAGATTTTCTTGAGTTATTGCATAGCTGTTGTGCTGAAAAAGCAGAAGAGTATGAACGAGATAATAGTTTGAGTCTTTAACACGTAATTTGAATAGAATATGAGTAAGGAAAATTGATCGTTGACAACTTAATAGCGCGATAAGGATTGAAACTTGACAGAGTAATGTTGCAGATATAGTATTTTTTGTAATAAAGTTGCTTTGAAGCAAATTGTTTGATAATGCTAACGTAGAAATTTATATTTTGTGCTGTTAAACAGATGAAAGGAGTGTAACAATTGAAGACTCAACATAAGACAATATTGTTTTACATAATATCAGGTATTGCATTCTTCGTAATTGATAAGTTGATGCTATCTTTTGCGAGATGGGCTCAAGTCAATAGTCTTGGTGCAGAAATTGTAGGAGGCTTATTGCTGTATCTCGTTATATTTATATTTTTTATCATTGGTGCTTCATCGTTAATTTATCCAATAATATTTTTTCAAAGATATAAGTGGATAACATTTATTCCAATCATAATCACATGTATTGTAACATTGATATTTATTTTACTACCAGAAACCGAATACGGGTGCTGGCTTAAATAATGAAATATTGTTATGGCACCTGCTAATAAGCATAATCTGCAGGTGAGTTACTTCACATTATTTCTATATCAAGTATATTACTTTTACCGCACATTAAAAATGATGTGCGTTTTATTATGCCCATTTTAAGGCGCATAATGAATAGGGAACGAGCACGATGAACATTGACAACTGAATAGTGGGTGAATAGTGCGGTATTAAATAAATAATGTTAACTTGACTAAGTTATTGGTCCAATATAGTATATATTGTAATACATGTATTAATTATCATATATTGGAAAGGAGTTTCCCTTGAAATTAAAGTACAAAATTCCGTTTTTTTGTTGGGTTATTACTTTGATAATAATTCTAATAGTAGTATTTTGTCCATATAAAACGACAGAATCCTTTCATCATCCATCAAAAGGTCAAGTTAGATTAGAAGTTTTACATCATGAATGGACAGGTGGAGTAGAAGTTATTCAAGGTCAGGAGCTAATAGATGATTATAAAAAGAATAATAATCTAAGAAAGGTTATTTCTGATGAGGTTGTACTGGCAGGGAAAACTCCGTATCAAGAATTATCGTGTTTTAAGGAAGGTATTCCAATATATAGGAGTTTTGTTGTATATGGAAATTTTGAAGGAGAATCTGATTATGAAGGAGTATTAATATTTAATGTAAGCAGATGGTATCCCTTACAATCAGACATTCCATTATTTGATACAATGTTTTGGTACAAACATCAATTTATTTTGGACTTAATCATATACATTGACATTTTATTATTTTTAACTTCTACTGTTTTCATTATTTTTATTTGCACGAATAAATTTGTTAATACAATGAAGAGAAAAGCTAGAAAAGGATAGCATATACTATTAACGATAATATAAAAAACGGACTCATTATGAGTAATTTTACAATACCGCACATTCAGTCTTGTAATGAACCCCTTTTGTTAGACAAAAATCTAAACGAAAGGGGGTTTCCTATGACTAAGAAAAAGTATTTAAACGAATTAAAACTTGAAATTGTGCAGTAGTTTAGATTAAATCTTGACAAGATTAAATGCCTAGCATAACCTAAAATTGAATAATTTTGGTGAAGTCTTAGCTGCTATAAATATTCATGTAAAATTGCCGGAGGAGGATGCAAGAATGAAAAGGATTTTCATCTGTATTATGTTTTTCATGCTTTTACTTACTTCATGTACAGATAATAATTCTACTCAAAATAGTATTAGTAATTCTACTCAAAATAGTATTAGTAAAAGTAGCACTATAAGGGAAGAAGTTAAAGAATTTGCTAAAGTAGATGGCATAGAAGTAATTAATTCTGATGTAAATGAAAATATGGAAAAGCTGATTAATAAAAGTGGAAGTACAGTTCAGGAAAGAATCAAGGTTCCTGAAGGCTTTCAAAGAGTCGAGGTAGAGAAAAACTCATATAGTCAGTACATGAGAGAATTGCCAGTTAAGCCCAATGGTAGTAAAATAAAGCTATACAATGGAGATGAAACTAATAAAGATGTACATGTGGCTGTTCTTGATATAGATGTTGGAAATAGAGACCTACAGCAATGTGCTGATGCTGTTATAAGATTAAGAGCAGAATATTTATATAGTCAAGGGATGTTTGAAAGAATACACTTTAATTTTACAAATGGATTTAATGCCGATTATTCAAGCTGGATGAACGGGAATAGAATTGTAATTAATGGGAATAAATCCCATTGGGTCAAGAAAACTGGATATTCAAATGAATATAGCAGCTTTAGGAAGTATCTTGACGTAGTTTTTGCATATGCTGGGACTTTATCTCTTTCCAATGAGATGAAATTTGTTCCTATTGAGAACATGCAAATAGGAGATGTATTCTTGAAAGGGGCTACCCCCGGACATACTGTTGTGATTCTCGACATGGCAGAGAACAAAAAAACAGGTGAGAAAATATTTATGATAGCACAGAGTTACATGCCTGCACAGGATATTCATATTCTTAAAAATCCTGGAAACAAGGAAATGAGTCCATGGTATTCAGTGGAGTTTGGCGAAGTGCTTAGTACTCCGGAATGGGAGTTTAAGAAAGACCAGTTGATGAGGTTTCAGAATTAATAATTTGCAATATAGCAGAATGCGAACTACCAGGTAAAGATTCTTTATATACGAGGAGGGTGAATAAGTTTGGAACAAATTTTGTTTGAAACAAGAACAGATTTTCGAAATTGGTTAGCAGACAATTGTACTACAAGTAGTGGAATTTGGTTGGTGTTCAGTAGGTAGCCTTAATTTAAAGCCAATGGGAAAATAAATGGAATACATATCTATTGCTTGTTTCGGCAAGTGTTTATCGGTGACTAAATTTTATAAATCTAAAGGAGTAAACATATGAAAATTGAAGATGTACCATTTTGCACAATTGACTGGTCTACAATAGAACCCACAATACATCTTGGTGTAACTGGAAAAGCCTTATGGCGTACTTTTGAAATGGGTAATATACGTGTTCGTATGGTAGAGTACACACCCGGATATTTGGCAGACCATTGGTGCAACCGGGGACATGTAATACTCTGTTTAGAGGGTGAATTGATTACAGAGCTTAACGATGGCAGAAAATTTACTTTAACTCCAGGAACTAGCCATCAGGTAGCGGATAATGTTAATCCACATCGCTCATATACAGAAAAGGGAGCTAAACTTTTTATAGTAGATTAGTTATCAAACATTTAGCGTATAAATTTGAAAAAGCTGCTAGATGCCTGTGGTTTTTATGAATCAGTCGGTTTCAGCCCTTCGGCAAATAGAGGGTATAAGAAAAAATTATAATTCTATTCTCCAAATTCATAATGCTAATTTTAAATGAACTACATTTTAAATATTAATAAGGAGTTTTTACATAAACCGTTTGAGTGAGCAAAAAATCTGGAAGCTTTAAGGCTAAATTATTAAGTATTTTGAAAGGATGATGAAATGAAATTAGGAGAAGTTTGCATAGAAACAAACGATGTAGTTAAAATAGCCGATTTCTACAGGAAAATTTTAAATATTACATCAGACTGTAATGATGAAGTACATCAGTTTATCATTACAGAGGGGACTACATTAACTGTTTATAATAATGGTAAAGAAAAGAATGGCCAAAATCAAAATATCAGTTTAGCTTTTACTGTTGATGACGTAGATGAAGAATATAAAAGGTTATTGAATTTAGGAATACATATTATTGATTCTCCTAAACTACAGCCATGGGGGGCAAAGAATATGCATTTATGTGACCCTGACGGTAATCATATATACTTTAGGAGCTTACCCAAATAAACATTCTAGATATAGTATTAACTGTAGCGTATTGCTTTAAATCGAATGGTTAGATATGGTTATTGTTAGACAAAAGATTGGAGAGGAAGCACAAGAAATTGCCCAGAAGGACTCACTCGTGGAAAGAGGCATCTACCGATTTGAATATTTCGTATGGGATTTAGTAGTTAATCAGAAGATATTATTGATTAGAGGAGAAGGCATTATGAATGAAAATATAAGATGCTCTTGGGCAGGAAATACTCCCATATTCATAGACTATCATGACAACGAATGGGGACGACCTGTACATGATGATGTCAAGCTGTTTGAAATGCTTATTTTAGAAGGTATGCAGGCAGGACTTACATGGATAACTGTGCTTAAAAAGAGAGAAGCCTTCAGAGAGGCTTTTGATGGGTTTGATCCTAATAAGGTAGCCCTTTATAGCGATTCAAAAATTCAGGAGCTCATGGCAAACGAAAAAATAATAAGAAATCGACTGAAAATTAATGCGGCCGTGAGTAATGCCAAGGCATTTTTAAAAGTTGTAGAGGATTACGGGAGCTTTGACAAATTCATATGGGGATATGTGGATTATGCGCCTATTACAGGTCATTGGGAGAAGCACGATGATTTGCCCGCAAGCACTCCTCTCTCCGATAAGATGAGCAAGGACTTGAAAAAAATGGGCTTTAAGTTTGTTGGTTCGACCATAATTTATGCGTTCATGCAAGCTACCGGGATGGTCAATGATCATATTACAGGGTGTTTTGTTTATGAAGAGATATTGAATGGTAGCACATGATGGAAAATAGAAAACAAATAATTTCATTAAGTTTAACTTGACACATTTGATTTCCACAAATAGAATATAATGTAAATAAAATTTTAGTAATTCAGAATTGTTAAGTATTACGAGCTAGAAATAATACTATATTTTAGGAGTGGCGAATAATGAATGTCAAATTAAGAAAATGGAAAATGGAAGATGCGGTAGATTTTGCTCAGTATGCCAATAATAAAAAAATTGCTGACAATTTACGCAATGGTTTTCCATACCCATATACAATTCAAGATGCAAAAAGCTATGTTGAGAGTTGTGTTTCTAATGATGAGACAAAACAGATGTGCCGGGCTATAGAAGTTGATGGTCATGTAGTAGGAAGTATAGGAGTATTTCTGGGAAGCGATGTGTACAGCAGAAGTGCAGAGTTTGGATATTGGTTGGCAGAGGAGTTTTGGGGCAAGGGAATTATGAGTGCTTCTGCAAAACAAATTTGTAAAGAAGCCTTTGAACAATTCGATATTGTAAGGATTTTTGCAGAACCGTTCGCACATAATATTGGTTCAAGAAAGGTTCTTGAAAATGCGGGATTTTCATTAGAAGGAGTTATGAAAAATGGAGTTTACAAGAACGGTCAAATATTTGATTACTGCATGTATGCGTTATTGAAACAATAAACTATTAATTTTAAATAAATCATGCAATAGGAGTTTAATTTTTGAGAGTAAAGCTTCAGGATATGGAACTGTAATTCATGATATTCTAAGGATAGTTTTATGAAATTATTTTTGGAGGAGAATGGAAATGATAGCTGTCGATTTATATAATAGACTTTATAAAGATTTTAATTTAGCAAACATGGAAGATGATTGGAGTTTTATGAATTTTGACAATAGCTTTATTACTTCAGAATTCAGAACTAAGTATATGGGGTTAGTGGTAGACAATACCCAAACAATTCAAAAGGTATATACTGTCACTTTTCCAGACAAGGAGCTTATAAAAGAAATTTTTGATAGAGACGAAACCAATATTTTAATTTTTTCTCATCATGCTATGGGTTATATTGCTACAAATGAAGGATTTCCATTTTATGACATACCATTGGACTATCTTTCAGAGATGAAAAAACGTAAAATATCATTCTATATGCTTCATTCACCTTTGGATAATTACGGTAAATACTCCACATCAGTAAGATTTGCCAAGGCTTTGAAATTAGATATTATTGAGCCTTTTTGCCAATATAGCCCAAATATCCAAGCTGGAGTAATTTGCAGTACATCATTTGAATATATTCAAGAGATACAACAACTTGTTGAGAGGTCAATAGGGCACCAATGTAAGTTATATAGATATGGGGAAGAAAAAATAAAAGATGGGAAGGTAGCTATTGCTGCTGGTGGTGGGAGTTACCCATTCGTTGCTGCTGAAATAGCCCAAAAAGAAATTAATTGTTATATTACTGGATTCACAAGGCCATTGCCACATTTTGAACCAACTATAGATTTTCATAGGATTGCAAAAAATCATATGATTAATGTTATAGGTGCAACGCATTATTCTACTGAAAAGTTTGCTTGTATGGCTATGGTTGATTATTTTCTTAAATTAGGATTGAAAGCGGAGTTTCTTGAAGGAAAAGTTTTTCTTGAGGATTTATAATTTAAAATAAGAGCCTGGCGCAATCCAGGCTCTTATTTATGTGCGCCGTGTGTCCAGCAAAGCTGGACCACGCATGGGCGAACTTTTACAGGTTCACAGGTTCAAAGTTCTATTCTACCCAACAAATGAATCCCATGTCAAATCTATTAATTAGGTTAGGATCCTTTGGAGTTGCTCTAAAGGTATAGGCGTACTCGCCACCATCATCAATTTTCAAGCTTAGAGAATATTTATATAAGTTATCATCAGTTTTACCATCTAGCTGCATTTCTACAGACTGAGCGTTTATAATTACACCATTTACAAGAGAACCGTAATACACCTCAACCAATACATTTGAAGGATCAATAGCTCCAAGCTGTGCATTAACTGCTAGGTTTATTTCTTGTCCTGATGCAGACTTATAATCTTTTAAACTATTTACGGACTTTTCAGCAAATAGCTTAACTTGATGCCAATTTCTCTGCATGTGATCTTCAAGGGCTGATAGCTGTCTTGCAAGGCAAAAGTTATCAGCATTAACCTTTTTAACTCCATTTATTGCTGGAAGGTACATCCTCTCAGTGTATTCCTTAACCATTCTATCAGTGCTGTAATTCCATGTTAATGACTTTATTGAATTTTTCATCATGCGAATCCACTCTGTAGGAATACCTTTTTCATTAACCTTATAGAATAGTGGAATTATACTCTCCTCTAAAGTATCATAGATTGATTCACTGTCAATGTTATCTTGTGATTCTTCATTGTCAAATTCGGTTTCATCACCAATGACCCAACCATTTTCACCATTATAGCCCTCACACCACCAGCCATCTAGTATGCTGAAATTAATTACACCATTTATACATACCTTCTGTCCGCTAGTTCCACTAGCTTCTAAAGGCCTTCTAGGATTATTCATCCAAATATCAACGCCCTGTACAAGGTTTCTCGCAACAGTCATATTATAGTTCTCAAGTAAAATTATCTTTCCATAGAAGCCTTCTTGCTTAGCTATATCATTAATGTTTTTAATAACATCATGAGCAGGACCATCAGCAGGGTGCGCTTTTCCGGCAAAGATTATCTGCATTGGCTTTTCAGGATCATTTAGAATTTTTTGTATTCTAGCTAAATTTCTAAATATCAGATTTGCACGTTTATATGTTGCAAATCTTCTTGCAAAACCAATTGTTAATGTATTTGGATCAAGGAAGGAATCAACCTGTCTTACTGACTCCATTGACTCGCCGTTTGCAAGCTTTTGCTGTTTAAGTCTATCTCTGATAAAACATATAAGCTTATTTTTTAGTTCATTATGTGTAGCCCAGAGTTCTTCATCTGGGATATTATTAATCCCTTCAAAGGTGGAGCTGTCAAATATTTTTTTCTTCCAGTCCTTGTCTAGATATTTATCATATAAGGCTTTAATTTTTGGAGATAGCCATGTGAGAGTGTGAATGCCGTTTGTTACATGTGTAATAGGAACATCATTCTTAGGTACTCCAGGCCAAACATCACCAAAAATATCTCTAGAAACAGCGCCATGAAGTTCACTAACACCATTTTTTCTACCTGCGAGAGTAAGTGCTAGCACGGTCATATTAAAATTCTGATCCTCAGGTTTTTTAAGTCCTAATTCCAAGAAATCATAGCGGCTTAGTCCTAATTGCCCCCAAAAATCTCCAAAGTATTTATCCATCATATAGAGAGGGAATACATCATTTCCTGCTGGAACAGGTGTATGAGTTGTAAATATAGATGAATTTTCAACTACTTTTTTAGCTTCTTTGAAAGTTATATTTTTTTCATTAATAAGCTTCCTTATGAGCTCAAGTCCCATAAATGAGGAATGTCCCTCGTTCATGTGATATACTGTTGGTTGGATACCCAAAGCATCTAATACTCTTATTCCACCGATTCCTAGGAAGATTTCCTGTTGAATTCTAGTCTCTTGGTCTCCACCATAAAGTCTTGAAGTGAGGGCCCTATCGCCAGGATTATTCTGTGGAACATCTGTATCCATTAAGAACAGATTTATTCTACCTATTAATACCTTCCAAACTCTAGCATATACTGTACGCCCTGCAAAAGTGATATTAATTTGAACTTGTTCGCCATTTATATTTAGAGCAGGTAGAATTGGCAATTGGGATACGTTAAGGTCATTAAAGCAAGTTTCCTGCCAACCGTTGGCATTTATCCTCTGGCTGAAATAACCCTGCTTATAGAATAAACCTATTGCAGTAAAAGGTATGCCTAAATCGCTTGCAGCTTTGCAGTGGTCTCCTGATAGCACACCAAGGCCTCCTGAATATATTGGCAATACCTCGTTTAAGCCATATTCGGCTGAAAAGTAAGCAATTTTATTATCAATACTCTCTGGATGGTTTTCTGAAAACCAGGTGTTCTTTTCAGACATATAACTATCAAAGGTTTTAACAACATTATCTAGCTTATTCATAAAATCTACGTCATCAAGCTTTAATTGAAGCTTCTTCTGACTAACCTCCTGCAAAAAACGTACAGGATTTTTACCTAATTTATCCCAAAGCTCCAAGTCTATTTCTCTATATAGATCTATTGCTTCAGGATTCCATGACCACCACAAATTATAGGCTATATCGTTAAGCCTTTTAAGTTTGTCTGGTAAAGCGGATATTACATTGATTTTTCCAACCAAATACATACTCATTCTCCTATCTTTTGATCATTATTATTGTTGTTATTAACAAATATTTAGATGATTTAATAAATTCAAAATTTTAAATTATAGATTTATTTGTTATAATAACATAATGAATTCATTATTGGTAGTATTTGCAATGAAATTTAAATATAGTTTATGAAAACTTAACATAAATAAATGGAAAAAAATACTTTATTTAAAATATGTTTTTAATAAATAAAAAGTGCAGTTTTGTCATAAAACTAATACATGATTAAACGATTCTTTTTATATGGTATTGTTGGCTGGAGCATGGAAATTGTATGGACGGGGATATATTCACTTTTTAATGGTGATTTAGCCTTAGAAGCTTATACCAGCCTTTGGATGTTTTTTATATATGGAAGTGCTATATTTTTAGAGCCCCTACATGATATAATTCGAAATTGGAATGTTATATTTAGAGGTATAATTTGGGTCGTCATTATTTGGGGTATCGAGTATTCAACCGGAAAAGTATTGCTTGGACTGCTCAATGTATATCCATGGCAGTATTATGGTAGGTTTGCTGTAGAGGGCCTAGTTAGGTTAGATTATGCACCGGCTTGGTTTGTTGCAGGGTTATTGTTTGAACGAATGCATAAAGTTCTTGTTAAGATGAAGATTGGTGTAAACAAGTTTTGAACTATTAGTCAAAATATGTAGTAATTTACAATGTAATATTTGGCATAAATAATTGAAAAAAAAGCATAAGAGTAATATAATATAGCTTAATTATTAAATGAGTATACACAAAAAAGTGTATACTTTTTTAATTGTGAAAAGTTAAATTTTTTTGGGGTTAATTTACTAGGGGGATTAATGAGCAATAAGACATTAGCAAATGAAGAACTCATTGTAGGAGAAAGAAAGGCTACAAAAGGCAAAAAAAAGAAATCAAAACTAAAGAGTTTACTAGTTTTTTTAATATTTGAATTCGTTTTCTTATCACTAACTACACCTTTGCTTATTTTCTATGGACCATTTAATAATGTAAAAAGTACTATTACAGGTACTCTGTGGAATTCTTTTACTCTTCAGGACATAGCAAAAACCTTTTTATCTGAGACTGCTATTGCCAGAATATTGGGCGATGGGTATGCTATTTCAAATGTTAATACTGAGAACATAAAGATGCTTAATTTTGGTATAAGACATACCAATAAGACTGAACTTTTTGATGTTGAAAGTAATAATTTTAATGGGAAGCTATTAGTTATTCAGGACCCAACAAGGATAAAGGTTGGATACTCAAATCAAATGCCTAGAGCTGGAGAGACCACAAGCAGCATTGCCAGGAGAAATGGTGCTATTGCAGCAATAAATGGCGGAGGTTTTATTGATACTAAATGGGCTGGAACAGGCGGTGCTCCGTTAGGAGTCTTGATGAGTAACGGAAAATACATTAGCGGTGAATTAAAGGATAAAGATAAAAAACAGGATATAATTGCATTTACTGAGGATGGAATGCTTATTATAGGGAAGCACTCACAAAATGATCTTAAGAAATATAATGTTAAAGAGGCTATTAGCTTTGGCCCTCCTTTAATTGTCAATGGTAAACCCACAATAAATAAAGGAGATGGCGGTGGTGGTATATCACCTAGAACAGTAATTGGTCAAAGAGCGGATGGTTCTGTACTATTATTAGTTATTGATGGTAGAAGTTTAAAATCCTATGGAGCTACTCTAAAAGAGGTTCAGGACATTATGCTGGAAAAGGGTGCAGTAAATGCAGCAAATCTAGATGGAGGTTCGTCAGCAACAATGTATTACGATGGTAAGGTTATAAATACTCCTTCTGATGCCTTGGGAGAGAGATCAGTGCCATCAGTATTTATGGTAATGCCATAGGAAGGGGATATGTGTGAAAATATTAGTTAAGTGGTATAAATGGATATTATTAGCTACAATATTTCAGTTTTGTGTATTGTTTTACATCAATAATGTGTTCTTAAACACGGATATAACAGTGAATGTTACAGATGCTGATAAGCAAAAGATATTAACTGGAGATTTTAAGGTTCCTGATACTGCAAGAGACATTAGTATGTCTTTTAATGCAAGGTATGGAGCTTACTTACTCGATGGTGTGCTGCATATAATAAATTTGGAAAACGGTAATGATAGAAAAGTGGCTGGTTTAGGAAAAGATAAAATTACCTATTTTAAATGGCTTCCTGACAGGGATATGGTTATCTATTCTTCCGATACAAAGGATGGCAATAAAGGTACTATTCAGATTTCCACTTATGAGTCTGATTTAGAAACTTTAAGAGATTATCCTGAAATTGCTGGCTTATCTTCAAAAAGTAAAATTACAGATATAGAGCTTTCTCCATATACTAATGTTGTTTATGCCAAAATTAATACGTCAGATACAAAATCTAAAATTGTTCGATTCAATGTTATGAGCCAGTATGGACATGTAATGAATTTAGGAGCAAAAGCAAAAATTAAGGAGTGTTCATATGTAAATAAGCTTGTCTATCAAAACGATGGAGAATCTGCTTATATATATGACGGTATAAAAAATACTAAAAACAAGATTCCGATAGATGCTGCCAATGTCCGTGTGTTGGATATTGATTTAAATGATACCTTGTATATGGGAATACTGAACTCTTCAGGTAAGATAACTAAAATTTATCATCAGGCTATTACTGATGAGAAACTATCTGATAACTGGACTAAGGTAGATTTGAAAGAAGAGACTTCTGTAGAGGATATTATTATTTCAGGCAATGGGAATATATATATAAATAACAAAGCAGAAAATAACGTTTTAAATGTTATAAACAACCTCAAAGCTTCATATAGAGGAGAGTTGGTTGAAATTCTAGAGGGTGCTTTGGTTTCAAGAAATGAGAATAAAGTAATTGTTACATCATTAAAAGAATACTAAAATGATGTTTTAATTCTTTTCTAAATGGGTAATAATATACTAAGTTTTTAATAATTAAATTACGTTAATGGAGGATAATTATGTCAGATAAAGTTGTAAATATAACCAATGAAACTTTTGAGGCTTCTGTCTTGAAAGCAGATAAGCCAGTTGTTGTTGATTTCTGGGCTTCTTGGTGTGGCCCTTGTAGAATGGTTGCCCCAATCATGGAAGAGTTAGCGAATGATTTTGATGGCAAAGTTCAGATTGGAAAGGTAAATGTTGATGAACAGGGTGAACTAGCTGCAAAATTTAGAATAATGAGCATACCAACTGTTTTGGTTTTCAAAAATGGTGAGGTGGTAGAAAAAATAGTAGGTGCTAGGGCTAAAGAAGAATTTGATGAATTAATTCAAAAACAACTATAAGTCAAAACTAATCTACTTAAAAACATATTAAAACGCGCTCTTTTCTAGGGGGCGTGTTTCTTTTGTTAAAAATTTATTTTTATTGGAGAAAAAAAGGTTTTTTAATGTTATAATTAAATGTATGTATTATACTAGTATAAATTCCTAAAATATGTGGGAGGAATAAACTTATGGCGGGAGAAAAATTATTTTCTACATCACTTTTTGGCTTCAATAAAAAGCACGTTAATTCCTATTTGGAAAAAATGAATAAAGAGTACGAAGATAAATTTAAAGCAAAAGAAAAGGAAATAGCAGATATTAAGGCGCAATACAGAGATGTTAAGAGTAAATTTGATGAGATTAGCGCAAATGTTGAACAAATAAAAGAGGATAGAGAAAAGGTGGCTAATGCTTTAATTACAGCGCAGGAAAAGGCTGACACAATCATTGAGGAAGCTAGAAAGCAAGCAATAGATGAAAAGAGACTGCTTGAGCAGCAGGTAGAAGAGGAAAAAGAAAAGCTAGTGGATATCAAGCAGGAGCTTAAGGTGTTGAAGGTTGAGGTTGTAGATAAGCTTAAAAGGTATGAGGGTGAGTTATCTGGCTTTATTCAAGAATAGAAGAATTAAGGTAACCGTTATTTAAATAAATATAAAGGTACTTGAAATATAATATAGATTAAACTATAATTTATTTAATAGAAGCAGGTTAATTGTACTATTGATTGCAATATCAATAATTATTAAGAAATATATTTGTTTTAATAAAATAAGTAATTACTGTGAATGGGAAGAGTAAATATTTAATTAGTTAAAGAGAGTCGGCTATTCAGCTTGCTGTTGGTGCGAGGCCGATACTGGTTTTTATTGAACGCAGCCCAGGAGTAGCTTTTTCGAAATCCAAATTATGTTTGGAATTAGTAGAGAAAGACGTGACGCCACGTTACAGGCGAGTAATGTAAGCATTATTTTTTATGTAATGTCGCATTATTATTGAGAGAATGCTTCGGCATTAATTAGGGTGGTACCGCGGAAACCTTCGTCCCTGTTTTAGAGGACTTAGGTTTTTTTGTTTTAATTTTTAATTTATTGTCGGATATACCGGCAAATTTTAATCGAAGAGGAGAGATGTTTAATGGAAGAAATACTCGAAATTTTAGAAAATAATAGTAAGGCAACAGCTGAGCAGATTGCGGTTATGATGGGTAAGACTAATGAAGAGGTAGAAGCCGCCATCAAAAAGTATGAAGCGGAGAAGGTTATTGTTGGATACAACACTTTGATAAATTGGGACAAAACAGAAAAAGAAAGAGTTACTGCACTTATTGAAGTAAAGGTTACGCCACAGAGAGGACTGGGCTTTGATAAGATTGCTGACAGAATATATAAATACCCAGAGGTAACAGCCTGTTATTTAATGTCTGGAGGTTTTGACTTAACTGTAATTATTGAAGGAAGAACAATGAAAGAGGTTGCATTGTTTGTTTCTGAGAAGCTAGCGCCATTAGAATCTGTGCTTAGCACAGCAACACATTTCGTGCTAAAAAAATACAAGGATAAGGGTACTATATTTGAAGATAGGCAGACAGATAGAAGGGAGCAGATATTTATATGATTATGAAGGATATGATTCTAGATAGAATAAAAAAAGTTCCTCCTTCCGGCATAAGGAAATATTTTGATTTAATAAATGAGATGGAGGATGTTATTTCTCTGGGAGTGGGAGAGCCTGACTTTGTAACACCTTGGAATATTAGAGAAGCTGGTATCTATTCACTGGAAAACGGACATACTCATTATTCCTCAAATGCAGGGTTTATTGAACTTAGAGAAGAAATCAGCACCTATTTACATAGGAAGTTTTCTATAGAGTATAATCCTGTTGATGAAATTTTAGTTACTGTGGGTGGAAGCGAAGGAATAGATGCAGCCTTAAGAGCTCTTGTAGGACCGGGTGATGAGGTAATAATTCCTGAGCCTAGTTTTGTTGCATATCAAGGGTGCACAGGCTTTACAGGAGCGACGCCAGTCACTATTTCACTCAAACAGGAAAACGACTTTAAATTGACAGCTGCTGAATTGGAGGCTGCAATTACAGATAAAACAAAGGTAGTTATAATCCCATTCCCTAATAACCCAACAGGTGCAATAATGACTAAGGATGAGCTTTACGAGCTAGTTAAGGTTCTAAGGGATAAAAATATTGTTGTAATATCCGATGAAATTTATTGTGAATTAACTTATGAAGGCCAGCATACCTCTATTGCAAGCTTTCCAGAAATGAAGGATAAAACCGTAGTAATCAATGGGTTTTCAAAATCTTATGCTATGACTGGATGGCGTTTGGGTTATGCATGTGGTCACAAGGATTTGATAAACGAGATGAAAAAGATTCATCAATATGCCATCATGTGTGCTCCGACTATCTCCCAGGATGCAGCAATAGAGGCATTACGAAACAGTGATGATGATGTAAGAATGATGGCTAAGGAGTATAACAGGAGAAGAAGGGTAATGATGGACGGGTTTAGAAAAGCTGGTTTTTCCTGTTTTGAACCAAAAGGGGCTTTTTATGTATTCCCTTGTATAAAAAACTCAGGCCTAAGCTCAGATGAATTCTGTGAGAGACTGCTTGTTGAGCAAAAGGTGCTAGTTGTTCCTGGAACAGCCTTTGGAGCATGCGGAGAAGGTTATATCCGTGCATGCTATGCATCATCAATGGATAATATAAATGAAGCAATGCGTAGAATTAAGGTGTTTTCAGATAGTTTGTGAGGATATGTATTAATTGGAGGAATAAATGTACAAATTAGTTGCAATTGATTTAGATGGTACGTTGCTTAATTCAGATAAGGAGATATCTAGTCGTAATGCAAAAGCAATTAGTTTAGCAATAGAGAAAGGTGTTAAAATTGTAATATGCTCTGGTAGAGTATATTCAGGGGCTAGACTCTATGCAAAACAGGTGGGCGCAGTTGATCCGATTATAGCCTGTAATGGAGCAATCATTAGTGAAAGTATAGATGGTAAAGTAATTTATTCAAATAATCTAAGTACGGAAGCTTGTTTGAAAATAATTGATATCTGTCATAAGAATAACATTTATTATCACGTTTATGCTGAAGATACCATGCTAACAGAAAAGCTAGGCTTTACCTCACTTAAATATTTTGAAAAAAATAAGACCCTTCCTATAAAGGATAGAGTGAAAATTGAGGTAGTTGGAGACATGGTAACTAAAATTAAGAGTTTACAGGGGAAGGTTTTAAAACTAGTAATTGTCAATGATGATTTGGAACTGCTCAAAAGGACTAGAAATGAAATGGAGCAAATAGCTAGTGTGGATGTTATGAGTTCTAACTATGATAATTTTGAAGTTGTTAACAAAGGTGTAAATAAAGGAGTGGCATTGAAGAAATTATCAGTGTTACTAGATATTCCACCTGAGGAAATGATTGCAATTGGAGATAATGAGAATGATATTTCCATGCTGGATTACGCTGGACTAGGTATTGCAATGGAGAATGGTGAGGATTGCGCGAAAGATGCTGCCCAATATATAACTGCATCTAATGATGAATCTGGTGTAGCACAGGCAATAGAAAAGTTTGTTTTGGGTTAATAAATAGATGCTAAAAGAGCAAAGTTTAAGTATAATAAGATTAGTTTACTTTACTTTATAATTGAGAGGGATGATTAAATGCTTGAATTAGAACAATATAAGTTAGAACTGCAAGGCTTGAAAAGCAATTTAGAGGAAATGAGGGCTTCACTTTGACATCGCTAGGATAAGTGATGAGATTATGGAGCTAGAACATAAGGCTGCTGAACCTGAATTTTGGAATGATATGGAGAATTCTCAGAGGATTCTTCAGAGAATTAAAAATTTAAAGACTAAAATAGAAAAGTATACAGCTATAACCTCAGAATGGGAGGACTTGATTACTTTATCTGAGCTTGGCATGGAAGAACAGGATGAAAGTGTTATACCCGAGGTGGGAGAAGGTTTGGAGAAGATAAAGAGTAGTCTGGAATCACTTAGGTTGGAGACTCTGCTTACTGGACCTTATGATAAGAATAATACTATCCTAACCCTTCACGCCGGAGCTGGTGGAACAGAGGCTCAGGACTGGGTACAAATGTTGCTACGCATGTACACTAGATGGGGTGAGGCAAAAGGCTATCAAGTTAATGTTTTGGATTATCTAGATGGTGATGAAGCTGGCATAAAGAGCGTAACCATCCAAATCGTTGGTGAAAATGCTTATGGATACATGAAGTCTGAAAAGGGAGTACACAGATTAGTCAGAATTTCACCATTTGATGCATCAGGAAGAAGACATACCTCCTTTGCATCTTTAGAGGTTATGCCTGAACTAGATGATTCAATTGAAATAAATATAAACCCTGAAGACTTAAGAGTTGACACATACAGAGCCAGTGGAGCTGGAGGACAGCATGTTAATAAAACCAGCTCAGCGGTTAGAATTACACATATACCAACAGGTGTTGTGGTTTCTTGCCAAACACAGCGTTCCCAGTTCCAAAACAAGGATACTGCAATGACCATGTTGAAGTCAAAGCTTTTTGAGCTAAAAGAACGTGAGCAAAAGGAAAAAATAGAGGATTTAAAGGGAATTCAGATGGATATTGCATGGGGTAGCCAAATAAGGTCCTACGTTTTTTGCCCTTATACGCTAGTTAAGGATCATCGTACTAATTTCGAAGAGGGAAACGTTAATTCAGTTATGGATGGTAAGCTTGATGGTTTTATAAATGCATATCTTTCAATGGAAAAGGATGATAAGCAATAATGCAGAAATACAATTAAAACTAGTAAAAAGTAATAACAAACTATTTAGCAAAAACACAAGTCAGCTTGAACGAATCATTTATTAGCTAGGGGAAAATATGAATTCAGATGAACTAAAGAAGTTACTTGAGGATGTTAAAAATGGATATGTTGAGATTGAACAAGCTTATAAGGAGATAAAGGCACTCCCTTATGAGGACATAGGCTTTGCTAAGCTTGATCACCATAGAAATATTAGAAACGGCTATCCAGAGGTTATTTATTGTGAAGGAAAAACAATTAAGCAAATAGTGGAAATTGTAAGAAGACTAATGCTTAAGAATAATAATATTCTAGCTACGAGAGCATCTCAAGAGGTGTATGCTGCAATTAGTGAGCTAACTTGTGATGCACAATATCATTCTGATGCTAGAATAGTTGTTGTTAAAAGGCAAAAAATCCTTGTTACTGATAAACAAATAGCAGTTATTACGGCAGGAACTGCTGATATACCGGTAGCTGAAGAGGCGGCTGTAACAGCAGAAGTTCTTGGGAATAATGTGCTTCGAATATATGATGTAGGCGTTGCTGGAATCCATAGGTTATTGTCAAAGATGAATGTAATATCAGAGGCTAATGTAATAATTGTCGTTGCAGGTATGGAGGGTGCGCTGGCAAGTGTTGTTGGAGGATTGGTGGATAAACCGGTTATTGCAGTTCCCACAAGTGTAGGGTATGGAGCAAACTTTGGCGGCCTATCAGCACTCCTTACAATGCTAAACAGCTGTGCTAGTGGAATAGGTGTAGTAAATATAGATAATGGTTTTGGTGCAGGATATTTAGCGAGTAATATAAACAGAGTTCGTTGATTCTATAGGGGTTTACGACCTTGCTATTGGAGGATTAAATGAGAGTTTTATATTTTGACTGTTTTTCTGGAATAAGTGGAGATATGACCCTAGGTGCATTGCTTGATTTAGGTATAGACCATAATACCTTTTTAAATGAGCTACACAAGCTAAATGTAACTGGATATTCTGTTGAAATAAAAAAAGTAGTCAAGAGTGGAATTTCAGGAACTGATGTGAATGTAATTTTACAAGACCATATTCATGAACAAATTCATATTCATGAACAAATTCATATTCATGAACAATGCAATGAACATCAACACAGCCAACAGTGCGGACATGTACATGATTCTGAATACAATCAAGGGCATCAGCACTCTCATGCCGAGAGAAATTTAGTGGATATTGAAAATATTATTAATCTGAGTAACTTAAAGCCAAGGGTTAAAACTATGAGCACTAAAATATTCAGAGAAATTGCTAGGGCAGAGGCTAAAGTTCACGGAAAGAATATTAATGAAATTCATTTTCATGAAGTTGGTGCAATTGACTCTATTGTCGATATTGTTGGAGCATGTATATGTATTGATTTGCTTGGGGTTGAAAGGATTTTTGCTTCAGAGCTACATGATGGAAAGGGTTTTGTCAGGTGTGCCCATGGACTTCTTCCTGTACCAGTACCAGCAGTGATGGAAATGCTTTGTGATAGCAATATTCCACTAATTACTGAGGATACTCCCTTTGAACTTGTAACTCCAACAGGTATTGGTATTCTCAAAGTGACTTGTTCCAGCTTCGGTAAAATGCCTCCCATTTCAATTGAAAAAGTTGGATATGGAATGGGTAAGAGAGAAACGGGCAGATTTAATGCATTGAGGGCGGTTATTGGTACATTATATCCACACGATACTATGCCAAATGATGAAATTTCCATTCTTGAAACAAATATAGACAATATGTCACCTGAGATACTGGGTTACACTATGGACAAATTATTGGAAAGTGGAGCGCTTGACGTTTACTATACACCAATATATATGAAAAAATGCAGACCAGCAGTGATGCTGACGGTAATGGCTAATTGCAGTGATGAGAAAAGAATGTCTGACATTATATTTACAGAAACCTCAACCTTGGGTGTAAGACTTAGTCGTTCATCAAGATATTGTATGAATAGAGAGCTTGTAAAGGTTAATACTCAGTATGGTGAAGTTAGGGTAAAGGTTGCCAGTATGGGTGATATTATGAAATACGCACCTGAGTATGAGGATTGTAGAAGTATCGCTGTAAAAACTGGTTTGCCAATCAATAAAGTTTTTGAATTAGTAAATGAAAAATACAAGCAAGAAGGTAATGATATTGCTATACAATAAATTTTCTGATTATTTAAAAAATAAGTATGGTACAAAAGTATACAAGCTTCCACTAAATTTACCTGTAACCTGTCCAAATAGGGATGGTAATATTAGTTGGTTAGGTTGTATTTTTTGTGGAGATGAGGGTGCCGGTTTTGAAAATCTTTCTTGTGAAATGTCTGTAGCAAATCAACTAAAGCAAAATGCAAAGTACATAGGCAAAAACTATGGCAGCCAGAAGTTTATTGCATATTTTCAAAACTATTCTAACACCTATTTACCTTTTGAGGTCTTTAGGGAAAATATTTCTGAGGCTTGTGTAGATGATATTGTGGCTATTTACATTTCAACAAGACCTGATTGTATCTCTGACAGGTATATGGAGTATTTATCTAATGTAAAAAACGATAAAGGTGTAGACATTGTAATTGAGCTAGGTTTGCAAACAGTGAACTATCATACGTTAAAACAGCTGAATAGAGGACATAGTCTGGCTGAATTTATTGATGCAGCACTTAGGATAAAAAAATTTGGTCTCGAGGTGTGTGCTCATTATATTACTGATCTCCCAATGGACGATATAGACGATGTAATTGAGGGGGCAAAAATACTATCTGCCCTTGGAGTTTCTCAGGTGAAATGTCATTCACTTTATATTTTAAAAAATACTGAGCTTGAGCAAAAGTATTTAAACGGAGAGCTTAAACCCATATCAATGGAGGATTTTATAGATAGAACAATAGTATTTTTAGAGAGGCTCAATCCTGATATTGTTGTTCAAAGGCTAATTGGAAGGGCTCCAGCTGATAGAACTGCTTTTTGTAATTGGAGTACTAGTTGGTGGAAAGTTCAAGAGGCTATTGAGACTGAAATGACAAAGCGCGGAAGCTTTCAAGGGAAGTGTTTTAATTATCTAAATGGAGGCACTGCGCTGGCTCGGTTTGGAGAGTAGGAATATTCAGCATAGAAAATAATTAAGGGGTGGAAACTTTATTCCACCCCTTAATTAACATTGTTTATCTGTTTTAATATTCGGTGCTTAAACAATCTTAGCTCAGCCAGTAAGGACTTTACTAAAGTCAATTACTGTTCAAAGCCTTCGCCTTTCAGCGATAGTAATTGACTTTAGTATCAACAGCATATCGTCAATATCTTCTTTAGTTACAATCAAGGCTGGCATGAGTCTAATTGTTGCTGGCTTTGGTGCGTTTATTAACAGCCCACAGGAAAGACATTTGGCAACAACTTCTACAGCGCTTTCTGTCTCAAGGTCAAATGCAACTAGGAGACCTTTTCCGCGAAAATTTTTTATGTTTAGTTCTTCTTTTGAAGCTTCTAGCTTTTCTATTAAATAGCTGCCCATTTTTTGAGCATTTTCACTTAAGTTTTCCTCAATAATTTCATTAACAACCGCATAGCCTACACTCATTGCCAAGGGTTGGCTTGAATATGATCCTCCCTGATCTCCGGGCTCAAATATATCATATTCTTTTTTTGTAAGCATTGCTGATAATGGGAAGCCTCCTCCAATACCTTTAGCAAGGGTAATAATATCTGGCTCGACTCCATAGTGCTCATAGGCAAAAAGCTTTCCAGTTCTTCCTATACCTGTTTGTATTTCATCAAAAATAAGAAGGATATTTTTTTCATCACATATTTTTCTTAGCTCTCTAATATAACTTTCGCTGGCAACATTCACTCCACCCTCACCTTGTATTAGTTCAAGCATAATGGCACAGGTCTTGTCACTAATTACTGAGTGAACTGCATCAGCATTGTTAAAGGGGACATGAATAAAGCCAGGAACTTTAGGTGCAAATAAGGATTTCCATTGCTTCTTACCTGTTGCGGACATAGTGGCAAGAGTACGACCATGAAAGGCATTATCAGTAGTTATTATTTCATAAGCCCCATTTAAGCATTTTGAACCATATTTTCTAGCTAGCTTTATTGCGCTTTCATTTGCCTCTGCGCCACTGCTAGCAAAGAAAACCTTGTCAAAGCAAGAATTTTGGATAAGTAAGTTAGCAAGCTTTAGCATTGGCGGGTTGTAGTATGTAGGGCTGCAATTTACTAATGTTGTAGATTGCTTTAATAGTGTTTCAGAAATTATATCTGGACTATGACCTAGGCTGTTGACTGCCCAGCCTGCCACAAAATCAAGATATTTTTTTCCTTCAGTATCCCAAAGATACATGCCTTTACCTTTTTCCATTACAACTTCTGGTCGTTTTGAGGTAAAGAGAATAGCATCTTTTTCTATAATATAAGAGGGTAGATTTTGCATTAATTTTAGAGCGGAATGGTAAGTCTCTAAAGCCTTAGCTATACAGGGTGGAGTGTCTGCATATACAACCAAACCATCCTCTTCTTCAAACTCAGGGTGTATCGTAAAAGCTAATTGCTCCTTTTCAATACTAAACTGTGCATTTATAATCCCACTATTACCACGCGCATCCATACGTACCCATTTATCTAATGATTTGATAAATACTGCGTTTACAGCATGAAGGACAAGCCTCTTATCAAACGAAGCAGTAGAATTAAATTCATCAGGATCATCAAGACAGAGACGTTGATAGCAGATACCTGTTGGTATCCCTGCGAATCTAAGAAGTGCTGCCAACAGTTCAGCTTTTGCATAGCAAAAACCATGACCCAATTTCAATACGTCGCTGGCAGATTGAGCTACCTCAGTTTTTTTTGCATCATTTGTATGGGGAATTTGGTCTCTTACATATTCGTATGCCTTAATTATAGAAGCGATTTCATTGTCGCTTGAAATACCGAGCTGAGTAGCTAAGTTTGAAACTTCAGGACTATCATAATTTATAAGTTTGGTGCTTTTTAGATAATATTCGATATTATCGTTTTGTAGTACAAGGTTACTCATAGTGCAATCCTCCCGCATTGTTAAAATTAATTTATATTTGATTACCGTTAAATCTCATCAAATTGATTCCATCTGATACTTTGCCAAAGCCAAGTTTTTCGTAAAATTCAACATTACTATCGATGCAATTCAGCTCAAGTCTCTCTACATTTTTAAAGTCTTTATGATTAATAATACTGTTAACAATCAATTTTCCAAAGCTTAAGCCTCTATATTTTTTTTGCTACAATAACATCATATATAAAGGTTCTATAAACAAAGTCTGATAAAGCCCTTGCAAATGCAATTATTTCACCGTTGTTTGAGTTTATTATTGCGATAATCCAACTGTTTTCGAGCATTTTCTTAATATCAGCTAGTTCTCTGTTCTTACTCCAAATTTCTTCTTTATACATTTCCGATAAATTAATAACTTGATTATTTGAAAGCTTGTATATAAGTTCATATTCTAGCATTATATCCCTCCTTGAGCCTATTTTATAGTGTTTAGGTAAAATTTATTGTCTTGAATATGGAGGTAGAATACCTCAAAATTTAAAACAACTGGAAGTACAAGGAATAACTATTGTATAATTATACGTCTATATGAATAATTATACAATAGTTATTCCTTAATATTTTAAAAAAAATTTTGCTTCATGCTAGGCATAACAAATAAAATTCGATATAATATTAAAATACTAATGGTAAGTAATTATTTCGAAGCTTTGCAACGAGATTCTAAAAACAGGAAAGTATGGCAACGTAAATGGGATAAAAAATATTAATATTATAAAGAGGAGCTGTGGGACTTGAATAATGAAATAGTTTTAGTTATTGACTTTGGTGGTCAATATAATCAATTAATAGCACGTCGTGTTAGAGAAGCAAATGTATACTGCGAGGTTATTCCTTACAATGCATCAATAGAACGTATAAAGTCGTATAATCCAAAGGGCATTATTTTTACTGGTGGGCCTGCTTCAGTACTTGATGAAGGTTCGCCAAAATGTGATCCTGCAATATTTGAATTAGGAATACCAGTTTTGGGAATTTGCTATGGCATGCAGCTTATGAGTATAATGCTTGGAGGTACTGTAGAAGCTGCAAAACAACGTGAATACGGAAAAGTTGAAATTAAAGTAGATAACTCTCAACCATTCTTTCAGGATATTGAAGAAAATACAACTTGCTGGATGAGCCATACTTATCATGTAACAAATGTTCCAGAAGGATTTACCGTAACTGCTAAGTCTTCAAATTGCCCAATTAGTGCGATGCAGAATTTAGAGAAGAACTTTTATGCTGTTCAGTACCATTTAGAGGTTATGCATACACCAAAGGGTATATTAATGTTTAGGAATTTCTTATATAATATCTGCGGTTGTAAGGGTGACTGGGTAATGTCCTCCTTCGTAGAAAACCAAATTAAGGCTATAAAAGAAAAGGTTGGAGACAAAAAGGTACTATGCGGTTTGTCAGGTGGGGTTGATTCATCTGTAGCGGCTGTTCTTATTCACAAAGCAATAGGAAAGCAGTTAACATGTATATTTGTTGACCATGGACTTCTAAGAAAATATGAGGGAGACCAGGTTGAAGAAGTGTTCAGAAAACAATATGATATAAATATGATCCGTGTGAATTGTGAAGATAGATTTTTAGAGAAGCTTGCTGGTGTATCTGACCCTGAAACTAAGAGAAAGATTATTGGTGAGGAATTCATCAGAGTATTTGAAGATGAAGCAAAGAAGATTGGCACTGTGGATTATTTGGTTCAAGGAACCATTTACCCTGACGTTATAGAAAGTGGTTTAGGCGATGCTGCTGTAATCAAGAGCCATCATAATGTTGGCGGACTTCCTGAACATGTTGATTTCAAGGAAATAATTGAGCCACTTAGAAACCTGTTCAAGGATGAGGTAAGAAGAGCTGGAGAAGAATTGGGTATGCCAGAAGATATAGTTTGGAGACAGCCTTTCCCAGGACCTGGACTTGCCATCAGAGTTATAGGGGATTTGACTAAGGAAAAGCTAGATACCTTGAGAGACACTGACTACATTTTCCGTGAAGAAATAAAGGCAGCTGGACTTGGACGAGAAATAAATCAGTACTTTACAGTGTTAACAAACATGAGAAGTGTTGGAGTTATGGGTGATGAGAGAACCTATGACTACACCCTTGCACTTCGTGCAGTAACAACTACCGACTTCATGACTGCTGATTGGGCAAGAATCCCATACGATGTATTAGAAAAAATCTCTATTAGAATTGTCAACGAATGCAAGAACATCAACAGAGTAGTTTATGATATCACCTCTAAGCCACCGGCTACTATTGAGTGGGAATAAGGCGTGTGTAGATGTGGTAAGGGTTTTAGGGGTTAAGATTAAAAGAAAGTAATATTTTGTAAAACATAATGCTGAAGGTAAAAAATCTCTTTACTAATTTTGTAGAGAGATTTTTGTTTGATTTTATGCATAAAATTTATCCGCAATTATTTTAATTTGCGGATAAATTAGCTTTGACATAATTAGAAGAATTGTCTATAATTAGTGTAATGAGTTTATCCGCAATTATCAAAAAGTTTTCTTAAACTTAGAAAGGTGCTGGAATGGATATTCAAACTGCAAAACAAATCTTTGATGCCCACGATGGCATTATGAAATCGAAAGAAATTATTGAAAATAAAATATATAACCGATTCCTAAAAAGACTGATTGATGAGGGTTATGTGGAAAAAATCAAGTTTGGTTATTACCAATGGCAGGATGAACGTGCTTTTAGTGAAGTAACCATTATAGCAAGGCTTTTTCCTGATGCGGTGCTATGTATGGAAAGTGCCCTGCAATACTATAGCTATACAGACCGAACTCCAACTGCATGGTGCCTTGCTGTGGATAAGCATTCCACGAAGTCCAGATTCAATATTGATTATCCAATTGTAAAACCGCATTACATTCCGGAAGAGCAAATGACGCTAGGAGTGGAATCAATAATGATTGAAGATACAGAATTAAAAATCTTTAATAGGGAACGTGTCATTTGCGATTGCCTAAGACAAGAAAATAAAATGGATGCAGAAATCTTCAACAAGGCAATACAGGCGTATATAAAAGATCCAAAGAAGAATGTTCCTCGTCTGATGGAATATGCAAAGATACTGCGAACAGAGAATAAGGTTCGTAAAATTATAGGAGTATGGCTATGAAAGATATAGCAGCGTCTATACTGACACGGTTAAAAAATCAGGCAAAAGAAACAGGGTTAAGTTATCAGATGTGTTTGCAGCTGTTTTGCCAAGAGGAATTTTTAAGGAGGCTGTCGCTGTCACAATACAGCAGTAACTTTGTTCTAAAGGGAGGGTTGTTCATTTATACCCTTACTGAATTTCAAAGCAGGGCAACACAGGATATAGATTTTCTGATGCGTCAACTCTCAAATGATATAGATAAAGTGAAAGACATTATGGAAGAAATCAGCCAAGTTCCTACAGCTAATGACTATATTACAATAGAAGTAATGAATGCTGAAACTATAATACCGGATAAGAAATACCAAGGTTTATCGGTAAAGTTTATTGGTCGCATTAAACAGGTGAGAATACCGTTTTCAATTGATGTAGGTATGGATGATGTGATTGTACCAAAAGCAGTAAAAAGAAGTCTTAAAACAAGGTTAACGGATTTTGAAGCGCCAGAGGTCTATACGTATTCACTGGAAAGTACCATAGCTGAAAAATTTGATGCCATCCTGAAACGTATGGAAGCTACAAGTCGGATGAAAGATTTTTTTGACATTTACTATTTGTCCAGCATGTTTGATTTTGATGGGCGCAAGTTACAGGAAGCCGTCTGGCAAACTATACAGCATCGGGGAACGGTTTATGAATCAAACACTTTCGACCGTATTGCTGCTTTTGGCGACAATTCTTTTTTGTCAGCACAGTGGATGCGGTTTCAACCGTCCATACAGGTGCAATTGCCGAAATTTACATCTATCCTTTATGGTTTAAAAGAGTTTTTACAACCAGTATTTGAAGCATCAATTCAGGAAAGAGAGTTTTTTATGGACTGGTCTGCTGAACAGAAAAAGTGGAAGGAACAGAGCAGTCAGGAGAATGATTATCAATCACGGTGATTACAGAATTCTAATAAAAATTATTAGGAGGAATCATTTATATGATTAAAGACATTATGGCGGCGAATGAAGCCGTAAAACCAAATAGACATGAGATGGGAAAATTAAAATAAAATTTTAGGTTATACTTATCACAGAAAGTGACGTCATACTGCTGCCTGTAGAAGGCTCCAACAGAGTCCAACTGACTTAGGTACTGTACAACTGGTTATCAAAACAGCAACAAAATTTATGTATGTGTAGATTTAATTATTGCTATCTGCTTTTGTAATTGAAAGCACTCCTTTCTCATGCAGCCATAGGATTAAGTCTAAAGAAGTTTAAGTTGGTTACATTTTATCAAATATATGGTAGAATGGTTTTGATTGCTCGATATTAAGAATGAGCTCTCTTATTTAGTAGAAGAGGTGAAAATATGTTCAAAAAGTTATTAGGCTTAGCGTGTCTAGTTCTCTGTTTAATTCTATTATCCAATATCAAGTTAGCAGCTGACTCTCAACCCGATAATTATGATTGGAATAAGCTAACCGATTATTGTACCGGCAGGGATATTTACGGAGTTTCATATAACGGTAATATTTTTATTGCTGTCGGTCAAAAAGGATTGATTATGAGATCGGAAGATGGCTTTTCCTGGAGTCGGGATCAGGTGGGGTATGAGGAAGATTTTTGTAAAATCGAATGGGATAGCAGTAAGTATATTGCTACAACAAGAAGCGGCCGTAGGTTTATTGAAAACACTGAGCATGAATGGGTTTTGTCATCAGAAAAAGGTGAACCAATATCTCAACTTCCTATAAGCGTCGCAGGGATAAATTCCACGTCCTCATGTAAGCTTTACGGGTTTACCGAAGGTAATAAAATGGCTGTTGCAGTAGGAGAATCCGGTAATATATATTATGGGACTGAAAAAGGTCAAAAGCCATTGGAAAATAAACTTACCTTCAGCGAGTATTCTAGTTACTACAGAGAATACATAAAAAGATTGGGAAACTCCACAGTAATGCATATTTCGAGCTCTTCACTTTACACAGATAATAACCTTACTGATAAAGCCATACCTGCTCCTTTTAAACAAACCGTTAGCAAACAAACGGTTGTTTATATTCCAGCCGAATGTGTGTTAAAGGGAATTGGCAAGAAAATGACCTATGATGAGAAAACTTCAAGTATAGAAATAACCATTAATAAAAACAATATGAAGCTTGAGTTGGGAAGCAAGAAGGTAAATCTCAATGGAAAACAGGTAAACACTCCTTATGCTGCGATAATGAAGAATAATAAGGTTTATATACCCACAAATATGTTGGAATTAATGGGGGAAAAGGTATTTTTATATAATAATATGATTGTAATAAGCAGTGTTGATAATATTCTTGATGCTAATTATGATGAAGAAATATTGGAGGCATTGACACAGGTATTCTCAAGTCCGAAATATCAGCAGCAGTCACTTTCTGAGAGTGTTGTAAATGTTTTGGCCAATTTAGGACTACAAAAGTATGAAGAAGATGATACTGAAGCAGGTGAAAATTATCTTCTCAAAGCAGTTGAAATAGAACCAAGTTCAGAACTATATGCAAAGCTTATAGGGTTAAACCATTTATCGGAGACGTACAATATTGACGACTATCGTCAGACTGAGTTATACAGCAAGGCGAGAAATTATTTTGAAAGTGGATTAACTTATAATTGTGAAAACACTGATTTGTACACTCAAATGATTTATATATACTGTGATATTAGCTGGTACAAAAAAGCTGAAGAATGCCTGAATAAAGCAATATTATTTGCTCCTGCTGGAACAGTATTTAATAAAGAAATAAACTATCTTAAAAAGTGTAAAGGAGCAGAAGAACCCATAAAGGAAATTACTGTTTCCAATTATAAAGAGCTTGTTAAGGCTATTGGATCCAATAGAAAAATAAAGGTTCTTCCGGGAAATTACGATTTGAAGAATAGTGATACTGAGTCAGGGGTATATTCTGTTAATAATTTAACCATAATCGGTGTGCCGGGAAATTCGAATAAGTATATAGACTTAAAAGATGCATCTAAATTGTTTGATTTCACAAACTGTACTAATGTCCAAATTAGCAATCTTGAACTTAAAAACTCATTGGATTTAAATAATTGTTCTGCTGTTTCGGTGAATAATTGCAAAATTTATCATGGTCTTCATATCAAGAATGTATATGATCTTGTATGTACAAATTCATACATTGAAGGTATAGATGATGAAGGTAATTATGAAGACAGTATAGTAGAGATTCATTCCTCTGAACAAGTTAGTTTTGACGGCTGTACAATGAAGGGCTATACACTAAAGATCGGAGATTCTTATTATGAGCCGATAAGTAATATAAATATCTCCAATAGTAATTTGATCAATAATGCTGGAATTTGTTCTACCTGGAGCAATTACGTACCTATAAAGGAGAATTGCGGATATGAAATAGAACTGGGTACCGAAGGGTGGGATGAATGGAGATTTTTGGCCGCTATAAAGTATACTAAAAATAATGGTTTCGGCATTAACTATAAAAATACATACGATGGAAATGAAGAAATATTTAATGACGGTAAATTTCTAAAGCTTGCTGATAAACTTGATAAGCTGACCAATGGTAATGCATTTCCGAGTGTAGACTATATAGTTGGAAATGATGAGGATTGGAATGCATATTATGATTATTATGGAAAGCCAAAGCTAAAAAAACTGAATATAAATTATAATGTTAAAGATTTAAAAAATCCGAATGTAGATAAATTGAGCCAACTCATCACTGAGCTTAAACCTCTTGAAAATGATATTCTTTCCTATGGCTGGCCCATTACGGTAGTTTTGACAGATTCTGAAAATCCTTATTGGATTGTTGCGGTAGCAGAATTTAGCAATAAATCTTTTGATGAATTTTTAGACAGTGGCAGTAATGAAAACCTTGAAAAGTACTGTACTATTATGCTTACTAATCAAACCGATGTTAGTGCTAAAGACTTTTTTAAGATTGATGTTAAATTTACTGAAAAAGAGGCTTCAAAGCAAATAGAAGATGCATTTCTGACAAAATCACTGAGTGTTAAACCTAATGAAGATTATGGTCAGATAAATTCAATACAATTTACTATTAAAAATGATAAAGGAGTATACTACATAACTCCCATTGAAAGCTTTATGGGACAGGGCGATTTCATGCATTATTATACCAATATGGTAGTAAAAACGGACGTCTATACAGGTGAACAATACATTGCTGCACATGATATTACATACAAGCTGGTAGATTCCGGACTGCAGGAAACGTACCGAAAGTATAAAGATAAGATTTTTGAGCAACTGGCAAAAGATAAAAGCTTGAGTAAAAAACTAATAGGAAATCCGTGCAAAGATGTATTGTTATTTGTCGAATCGGACCAAAATGAAAAGAAGTTGAAGTTTGTTTTCCTTACAGCACGTGATAATGGATATCAGGATTCTGAATTTCTTTTTGATTATTACATCGGCACCTATGACACTAAAAACAATAAGGTCACTGAAGTAGATACTATTGACTTGGTTGACTATGAAGATATGCTCTATAAACTCTCTTAAGAATTAATATATTATATAAAATATGGGAAATAGATTTATAAAATGACAGGTAGTTTAATGATTATCTGTCACTTTTATGTGTGCGCCACGCATGGCGTGTATCTTGACGGTGAAAGTCCGTTATGGGGTCTGGCAGTTGCCAACTTGCGTTGTTTATTTAATATGCAGGGTCGATTTCTGATTTCGGATAATTTTTATTACAAATTTGTAACTTTATTCTATAAAATAAGTAGTAAAATATAGAAGTAATTAAAAGAAGGTGATGTATTTATATTGTGAAGAATTTAAGAGTTTGTAATAACTATTATTTTCGGGGGTTATAAGTATGATGAATCTAAAAGGTAATATATATTTGTTGGGATTATGCTTAATTTCAGTTGTTTTCATATTTACTTCTTGTACTAATGTTAGTCAAAAAGAACTAGTAAGTAACAATATAGTAGTTGGTAGTGAAAAGAGTATTACTGATACAGCAAAAGATAATAACCAATCTTTAGATTCATGGCTTGGAGACTATGTTTTTGCAGAATATATAAATTCAGAAGATTATTCAAACTTTTATGAGGTCCTTATATCGAAAGAAAACAATAAATATAGAGCAAAAATAATGATTGATGATGATGAAGTTGGAGATTTGCAGGCCGAAATCAGAGGGAACGCTAATCATATTGAACTTATATTTAGTAATTATTTACAGGAAGATGAAATAAATAAGCCTTATAAACTTGGTGATAGTTTGCTGAGTTTTACAAAAATAGGCACAGGTATTAGCACACATTGGGGTAAAATAGTTCCTAAGAATGATACTAATAAATTAGATGGAACATATTTTAAAATACGACAAAACAGTGAAGGCTATATAGGACATTGGTATACTTCATTACCATACACAGGAGGCAACAGTACAACAATAGAAATAAAAGAGCTGACGAAGGAGTCAGTAAGTTTTCATTTATATTTTAGTCGTACGTATTATTACGATGGTACAAACATTAAATTAGATAATAATATTGCAAGGTTTGTTGATAATGATGGTGATTATAAAACAAGTGGGACAATAGAATTTGTCAATAATAGTGTAATCGTTAATATAGAGAAAACTGATTTGCCAATTTTAGAAACAGGAACATCGGTATTTAATTATAAAGTTAATAAGTTCCAAGCAGTTCATATAACCCCTAATAAAGGAGCTACAGAAGTTGATCTAAGCAAAGGTATAGAAATAGATTTTGGTAGAAGAATAACGCCAACTACAAATCCGACTACAACAATATGGAAAGCTAATAATCAAAATGATTTAGATAATGGGCATATAAGCACGAATGTAGAAATAAAAGGTAATAAGTTAGTATTTTTACCTGATTATGATGCAATGAAATCGCTTAACCAAGTAATTGAAGCAGGACAAAAGTATGAGTTTTATATTGATGAAGGAATGTATAGAGATGAAATAGGAAATATTAATAGTGGGATAAGCCTCGAATTTACAACGAAAGATAACTCTATTGAATCTAATCCAAATACAGCAAATAGGCCAGAAAATATAAAAATAAAGGCTTCAGGAAAAAGTTTAAATGATTTTATTCCAACTGATTGGAAATTAATAGATAAAGCGGAGGGGGATCTAAATAATGATAATCTAATAGACATTGCAGCGGTTATTGAATACACTGTTGAGCCTAAACAGAATGATGAGGAAGAATGGTTCGGGCAACCAAGGATATTATTTATTGTATTCAAAAATAGCGATGGAACATATAAATTATCAATTAAATCTTCAGAAGTAATTATGAGAGCTGGTATGGGAGGCGTATATGGAGATCCTTTTGCAGGAATCAAATACAGTCGAGGTTCCATTGTTATTTCGTCATATGGAGGAAGTGCTTGGCGGTGGGGGTTTACAAATAGATACAGATTTCAAAATGATGGATGGTATTTGATAGGTATGACAGAGTTGTCTGAATATATTCATACGGGAGAATCTGAAACTACCGATACAAATTGCTTAACTGGTGACCAAATTGTTACAATTATTGACGAAAAAGGAAAGGAAAAAGTCATTACTCAAAATATCGGGAAACAGAAATTAGAGAGACTAACAGATACTTGATAAGAGGATAAGAATTTTATGGATAGATGCAGCAAAGGTTTATGAAATTGACTATATGAGAAAATAATAAAAGTGTGTGTGATATTTACTAAAAGATAGTATATCATACACACTTTTTTGCCTTTTTTGATTAATTTTATGCTGTGGATGAGGTTAAGATATCAATATACATGTAAATACATACAAAAATAACAAATATTGCAAATTATTTATTAAAACGGTACAATTAAGTTGTATAACAAAAGATTGTGATTAAAATAATATTTTGTCAAACATAATGGTGGAGGAATACTGATGAAATATATAAAAGAAATAAAGCCATATAATAAATTCTGGGGAAATTGTATTACAAATATGTTTCTCTCAATACTTCTCGAAAAAGATCTAAGTTATGAACCACTTATATATATGAATGATTATGAATATGTGATTCTTCCTACTGGAATTTATGTGGATTATTCTATGGAGTATTATGGTTATTTTAATAATATTTTCGACTTCAAACGGTGTAATTTTAAGGATAGAGAAAATTTCCTTACTGAATTCAAAGACGTCCTTAGAAATAATCCATATGTCACTATAAATGTTGACCTGTTTTATTGGGACAAGGAAGGAGTGTTTTATAACAAGGTACATAATCCACATTTCTCTTTTATTGTAGGATTTAATGATGAAGAAAACAAATTTTATGCATTTGAAGATAATGTAAATCTCGACTATAGAGTAAAAGAAATCTCTACGAGCAACCTGATTCAAGCATTTCAATCTGATTATAAGGATAATAGAGAAGATTATAGAATCATTACATTTAAAAATGCAAGTGTTGAACCTTATGTATTAAGTATAGATCAGATTTTTTTAAACGCTGAAAAGTTAGTTCGCCATTTAGAAGCATTGATAGAAAAAAGTAACGTATTGAATAAGGATGTGGTTCTTTCTGATATTTCCAATATCTATCGACTTGGAAATGAATGTGGTAAGGTACCTAACAAGCTAAAGGGGAATATACTTTTGTTAGATAAAATGCAAGAAAAAGGAATGCTTGATGAATTGATTATTAATGAATTTATTGAGGAGGCAGAAAGAATCAGTCAGCAATGGCAGATAGTTAAAAATATACTGTTTAGGTGTTATTCCAGCAAAAGAACAACCGACCTTGATAAAGTAGAAAAAATGATTATTGAGGCTTTTAAAAAAGAAAAGGATTTGTGGTTAAAATTCATAAAGTTACATTCATAATTATGTCTGCCCCGCATTTGGCACAAAACTCCATTAAAGTACTGGCATGGACTCGGTACCCATTTTTTTGTTTATTGTAGTTCTTTCAACCTTTCAAGGAATTTGAA
>JAEZOA010000021.1 GCA_023441625.1 Bacillota bacterium | reverse complement strand
ACATTTTTCCCTGAAATTGATTATTCCAAGTGGAAGCTTGTGTCGAGTGAGTCTGGCATCAAGGATGAAAAGAATCTATTTGACTATAAATGGCTTGTTTATGAAAAAGTATAGCGATATTAGAATATTTACTACACAAAGACTGGAATATCTCCATATTAGGGGAAATTCCAGTTTTTTTTTTGAGCCAAGTATAGTTATGAGACTGGCGTTATAGTTATCCGAAAATTGACATAAATTTGGTATAAATGTATAATAGATTATAAAATTGTCATGTAATGAAAAAACAATTAGTTCATACCAGTATCAGCTTTTCGGAGGGAAGGTTGAAAAAAACTATAAAAAATAAATAAAGGAGGTGCCGAGCCCATGCCATTTCTGTCAAGGAAATGCACATTTCCTTAACATAAGCAATGTTGGCTTGCCAACTTGCGTTGTTTATGTTCTTGTGAAATGCGGGGTACGGACATAATTATGAAACAGAGAAAATTTATATTAATTATTATTGTTCTTATCATCATTAGTTTAAGCGCTTGTTCCTTTTCAGATAGCAGCGAGGTTAAAAATCAAGATGAGCCTTCATCCAAGCTTACAATACTTAGTTGGTCACATTACAATATAGATATAGCAATGAATGAATTTAATATTTCACACCCTGATATAGAATTAGAACAAGAATTTTATGATGATGAAGAAACAGGCAAGGTAAAAGAAAAAATTATTACTGAAATAATGTCAGGTGAAGGCCCTGATATTCAAATCATGAGAGTTAGGCACTTTCCAAACCTACATAAGATGTTAGATAATAAGATATTTTATAATTTGGATACTCTAATAAAAAATGATAAATCCTTTGAAATGCAAGAATATAATCAAATAGTTTTTGACAGTGGAATGAATGATGGAAAACGTTTTCTTGTACCTTTGTATTTTAATATACCTGCTATGATTACTACAAAATCATTCCTAGCTAATAATGGTTTTACTATTCAAGAAGGTGCAATCACATGGACACAACTATCACAGATGGCAAAGGAATTTGTGAATAATGAGAAGAATAAAGGCAAATATATGTTCAGTAGTGATTACAGTTTTGAAGAGCTGATTCAAAATAGTTATATGAAATATATTGATTTTAATAAAAGAAAAGCTAGCTTCGATTCACCTGAATTTATAGCACTCCTTAAAATGTACAAGGAAGTTCAACCAGCGGTTTGCCCTGTTGAAATTGAAAAAAAAGCTCCTATAGTTGACTTGATGAAAAATAGCACATATGGTGTTATACAATATCCCATAGATATAGAAGGTCAAGCAAATATAAACTCAGTCCTTAAACAGTATTTAGAAGAAGAAGCGTATATTATTCCTTTGCCAGCAGAGCAGCAAAAGTCAGATATAACTGCTACTGTTGGATTAGTAGCAGGAATAAAAGCAAACTGCAAGAAACCACAAGAAGCCTATGAATTTATGAAATTACTTTTGGCAAAAGATAATCAGATCCCCCATTTATTTAAAAAAGATTATAACAGAAATTTGCCTGTAAATATTGAGGCGTGTAAAGAAGAATTGAATTATTGGATGAGCCCGGAAAGAAATGATACATCATCAGAATATAGGTCATTTGGCGGTATTGGGGGGATGGTCAATTTCGCATCAACACCTCTGAGCGCAGATATGGGAGCAAAAGCTGATAAGCTATATAATGGTATAACGAAAGCTGAAATTAATGATTACACAGTTTTATCAATACTAAAGGAAGATGCAAAAAACTTTTTAGATGGTACCGCATCTGCCGAGAAAACCGCCAAGGCAATAAATGACAAGGTAATGCTATACCTTAATGAATAAAGAGAGTAGCTTAGAAGAGCTTATAAGATATAAAAATAAATTTGACAAACAAAAATGTTTTTGGTATTATATTAATGCAAAACAAGAAGAAGTTTTCCACTTCTCACCTAACGAACATTGATTTGTAGGGTAAATATCGGTTTCTAATACGTTTTTACGTTCAAGACTGACATTATTGTGGATACTTTCTTCTATCCACTTTTTTTATACTTAAAAAAGCATAAGTGCAGCTAGAGCTAAGTATTTAGCACAAGCTAAGTTTCTGCAATTTATTACTGTCGGACTTGAAGTGAATCTTCTTGCCTATTAAATACGGAGGTGTCAGTTATTAGCAAAAATGAATTAATGATCAATGAGGATATTCGGGATAAGGAAGTCAGACTTATAGATGCTGATGGTACCATGCTTGGTATTACTGCAATTAAGGATGCACAAAACCTTGCTATCTCAAAAAATCTCGACTTGGTAAAGATTGCTCCACAGGGAGTACCACCTGTTTGCAAGATTATGGATTATGGCAAATATTTGTTTGAACTTGCCAAGAAAGAGAAAGAAGCTAGAAAGAATCAGAAGATCATAAATATTAAGGAAGTCAGATTTTCGCCTTCTATAGAAGACCATGATTTTGAATTCAAAGTTAAGAATGCTTACAAATTCTTAAAAAGTGGAGACAAGGTAAAGGTATCTATTAGATTTAGAGGGCGAGAGATGCATTACACCTCAATAGGTAACGAGATTCTTGATAAGTTTGCAGAAGCATTAAAAGATGTTGGAGTTGTTGAGAAGAGACCAAAACTTGAAGGCAAAAGTATGATAATGATACTTAATCCAAAGCAGTAGAACAGGAGGAGAAATTTATGCCAAAGTTAAAAACACATAGTGCATCAAAGAAAAGATTTAGGGTTACAGCAAATGGAAAGATTAAATGTGGGCATGCATGGAGAAGCCATAGACTTGTATCTAAGGCTACAAAGGCTAAGAAGCACCATAGATTAGGTGCATACCTTTCAGCTGCAGACGCTGCTACAGTTAAAAAACTTATTCCATATAAATAAGAAGGAGGACAAGGTTTATGGCAAGAGTAAAAGGTGCGATGAGAACTCGTACAAGACGTAGAAAAATGTTAAAACTTGCAAAAGGATATTTTGGAGCAAAGAGCAAGCTCTTTAAAATGGCAAAACAAGCTGTTATGAAATCTGGTAACTATGCTTACAATGATAGAAGATTAAAAAAGAGAGATTTTAGACAGCTTTGGATAGCTAGAATAAATGCGGCTGCAAGAATTAATGGTTTATCATATAGCAGATTTATCAGTGGTTTGAAAAAGTCAGGAATAGAGCTTAATAGAAAAGTTCTTGCTGATATGGCAGTAAATGATGCAGATGGATTTGCTCAGCTCACTGAGATGGCAAAGGCTGCAAAATAAATTGAAAATAATGTAGTGCTAGGGAGTCCATTTTGGGCTCCTTTTTGAATTAACATAAGCAATGTTGGCTTGCCAACTTGCGTTGTTTTGCCAAAGGAGAGTTGCATATGCAACGAGTAGTTTTTTTAGTTGATATGAATGCTTTTTTTATAAGCTGTGAAATGACAAGAAACCCTGATTTAGTAGGTAAGCCAGCTGCGGTAGCTGGCGATCCTAAGAATAGGTCGGGTATAGTTCTTGCTGCCAATTATGAAGCGAGAAAATATGGTATTAAAACAACAATGGTTATACATCAGGCACTTAAGCTTTGCCCTAGCCTAATACTTGTACCACCTGATCATCATTTTTATGAAGCTAACTCTCGGGAAGTTATGAAGCTACTTGGTAATTACTCTCCCATTGTTGAAAAAAATAGCATTGATGAAGCTTGGCTGGATATGACGGGAACAGAAAGACTTTTTGGAACCCCGATTGAGGCGGCTCAAAGGATAATGAATGAAATTAGTGACTGCTTAGGACTATGGTGCTCAATTGGTATTTCTGAAAATAAGCTTCTTTCAAAGATTGCATCAGAAATAAAAAAACCAATGGGCATTACCGAACTATGGTTAAAGGATATTCAAACAAAGCTTTGGCCACTACCGGTAACTGATTTATATGGTATAGGTAAGCAAACAGGTTCAAAACTAAATAATATAGGCATAAACACAATTGGAGATCTGGCTCGTTATAAATCTAAAGCACTGATTCAGATTTTTGGAAAGCAGGCAATAGAGCTGCAAAGACTGGCAAATGGTATTGATGAATCACCTGTAGCACCCCGTGTATCTGGTGAGATGAAGTCTATTGGACGTTCTGCAACACTTAAAGAGGATGCAGTAAATATAGAGGATGTAAGGTCTATTTTTCGTGAAATGTGTGAAGAGGTAGGCTTTGATGCAAGAAAAAACAATAAGAAGGCACGAACTATTCAAATTACTATTAAGTTCTCTGATTTTCAGACTATAACAAGGCAAACAAGTGTGGAGCCAACGTGCTTAACAAAGGATATATATGAAAAAGGTTTTGTACTTCTAAAGAGAAATTGGAACAGTATAAAACCAGTTCGTCTAGTTGGAGTTAGTATAACCGGCTTTGAACAAGATTGCTCTTGTGCACAGCTATCGCTTTTTGACCAAACAGATATTTTTGATAAAGATTTCAATGCTTCTCAAAAGGAAGAAAAGCTCGAAAAAGCTATAGATTCTATACGCAGTAAACTTGGAACAAACGCTGTCAGTAGAGCAATACAAATTAAAAAGCAAAGCTAATTTAACTTAGCCTTGCTTTCATTGTATTCCTTAAAATAACCCTTTGCTTTTCAAATATGTACTTTGTCAGAATATAAGAGTCATGGGGCTCTATTTTTAAAAAGTGCAAACCCACCTCGTATTTCTTACTTTCTGAATGAATTGACCTTATTACTTGGGCTATTACCCTGATTAATGCGGTATCTTCTAAGTTTATTGTTACGTCCAAAATAGTACCAGCATCAAGGGGATTATCAAGAGTTATACAAAACCCATTTCCACTTATATTTTTGGTAAAGGCTGTTTTTAAAGCTGCTTCATTTATTGTGGAAAATTCAAGTTTGTCAGTACTAAGCAGTTGTTCACTTACAATTAAATACTGGCAACTAAGAGCTGCCTCTAGCCTATAATATGTTCGCCTCTGAATCTTACTGAGTTCACTGGCTATAGTTAAATCAAATGCATCCAAAGGTCCATTTTTTCTATGCCCTTTAACAGTTGCCTTAAAATATAAAAGTTCCTGTCTATCATTTATGAAATAGACAAGTAAATTTAAACCAATGGTGAGGTATTTATACCTGCCCTCATTCATAGGCGCTACAACACTGATGGTCTTTGAATCGATAATATCAATTAATTGACTAGAGTAGTTAATTGAAGGACTATTATTATTAAGACTGTTATCGATTATTTCAATTTCAAATTTTGTTCCTAATTTTATTTTATTGGCATCCATAAAGTATCTCCAAATCGAATAGTATTAAAAGTTTCACATAATGAATATACTTTATTACATTATATTCTAAAAAATATTATTTTTCAGTAAAAATTTAAAAATTTTTTAAAGTTTTATTTATAAAAAATCTTTGAGGAAAAATCTTTGAAACTATCAACCTTGACTGTTTTTTAAAAAACTGTTATTGTATCACTATAAAGGAGTTAACGTTAATACATTAATTTACTTTGGTGTTAGGAGCTTTCGAAAATGAATTCCAAGTTAAGAGATGAGCATACAGATAGTCTTTTTGATGCTATATTACTATTAAAGAATAGAGAAGAATGTTATAAATTTTTTGAAGACATTTCTACAATTGCTGAGATAAAGGCTTTAGCTCAAAGACTCGAGGTTGCGAAGATGCTTCGAGAAAAGAAAACCTATACTGATATTTGTGAGAAGACTGGTGCTAGTACTGCAACTATTAGTCGTGTTAATAGATGTTTAGTTTATGGTGCTGATGGATATAATCTTGTTCTGGACAGACTTAAAGAAAAGGAAGAGTAACAGATATGTTTAGAAAATTGTTTTTAAGCTTAATAATAATTTCTTCCTTGACATATGAAAGTGGAGCTTATTATTCTCCAAGCTTAATTGATTACTACTTGGTTAATTTATCCAATTTAGATATGATGCAGCAAGATAGCAGGAATGCTATCTCAGGTTTTAGTGCTAAAAGATTAGAATTATTAGATAAAAAAGGTACGCCAGTGTCCTTTTATAAATTCCTTTCTCAAGATTCTATTAATTCAAAAGCACAAAATAACAACATGGAATTTTTGTGGATTAGCGGTCAAATAGTAGCTTTGGCTATTTTTGTAGTGTTTATAATTCTTTTAGATAATAATATATCATTTATCACAAGGCGTGCCTTGTTAAGTCTTACTGATTCTTCACCACCAGCTTATTGCTAAATTCACCAAATAATAATCTTGTTATTTTATAAGGTTTTGTTTATCCAATGTCTACCTTTACTACAAATATTTTCACTTTATTGTGGTAGATAAGGGTATTATGGCCATGGATAAGTATTTTTATGATTGAATTTATAATAAAATAGTGATTGGAGAGTAATATTATGGGAATTAAAGGTATTATTGAAGGTATAATAGGGTCATATAGTGATAGAGAATTAAAGAGGATTTATCCGATAATCGATAAAATTGAGGCACTTGAATCAGATTTTCAAAAGCTTACAGATACCGAATTAAAGGCAAAAACTCCTGAATTTAAAGAACGCTTAGCTAAAGGCGAAACACTTAATGATATTTTACCTGAGGCATTTGCTGTAGTTCGTGAAGCTTCTAAAAGAGTATTAGGTATGAGACATTTCCGTGTTCAGTTAATCGGTGGTGTTGTTTTACATCAAGGCAGAATATCAGAAATGAAAACCGGTGAAGGTAAAACCCTTGTTGCAACGTTGCCTGTATATTTAAATGCCCTTGCAGGGAAAGGAGTACATGTTGTAACTGTTAATGATTATTTGGCAAGGCGTGATAGTGAGTGGATGGGTAAGGTTTATTCCTTCCTTGGTATGACAGTTGGCTTGATAGTACATGACATGAGCAATGACGATAGGCGTGCTGCATATAATTGCGATATTACCTATGCAACTAATAATGAATTGGGCTTTGATTACCTAAGAGATAATATGGTTATTTATAAAGAGGACATGGTTCAGAGGGACTTAAACTTTGCGATAGTGGATGAGGTTGACTCTATCCTCATTGATGAAGCTAGAACACCTCTTATCATTTCAGGACAGGGTGATAAATCTACCGACATGTACAAGAGAGCTAATTCCTTTGCTTTAAAATTAAAGGCAAGGGTTATTAAGCAGATGGATGATAAGGTAGACACAGATGAAGTTTTTGATGAGGATTATATTGTAGATGAGAAGGCACATACAACAGTAATAACTACAAATGGTATAAAAAAGGCAGAGCAATATTTTGGAATCGAAAATCTATCAGATCCAGAGAATATAACTGTTTCACACCATATAAATCAAGCGCTTAAAGCCCATGGCTTAATGAAAAATGAAAAGGATTATGTTGTTAAAGATGGAGAAGTTATAATTGTAGATGAGTTTACCGGAAGAATGATGTATGGTAGGCGTTATAGTGATGGGTTACATCAAGCCATAGAAGCAAAAGAAGGCGTTAAAGTTGAAAGAGAAAGTAAGACGCTTGCAACTATTACCTTCCAGAATTACTTCAGAATGTATGAAAAACTTGCTGGTATGACAGGTACTGCTCAAACAGAGGAAGACGAGTTTAATACAATATATAAACTAGATGTTATTATTATCCCAACTAATAAGGATATGGCAAGAAAAGATTACTCAGACGTTGTATATAAAAATGAGAAGGGTAAGTATGAGGCTGTAATCGACGATATTGTGGAGTGCCATAAAAAGGGGCAACCGGTTTTGATTGGTACTATTTCCATTGAAAAGTCAGAAGCATTGAGCTTAATATTAAAAAGAAAAGGCATAGTTCATCAAGTCCTCAATGCAAAATACCATGACAAGGAAGCTGAAATTATCGCTCAAGCAGGTAAGTTTGGAGCTGTTACTATAGCTACAAACATGGCTGGTAGAGGAACGGATATAGTTCTTGGTGGTAATGCTGAGCATATGGCAAAACAAGAAATGAGAAAAATGGGTTATTCAGAAGAGCTAATAAATGCATCTACTAGCTATAATGATACAACCGACGAGCTTATTTTGGAGGCTAGAAGCCAATTCAAAAAGCTAAATGAGAAATATAAGGAACTAATTAGCGTCGATAAAGAAAAGGTTCTTGAAGCTGGTGGGCTTCATATTATAGGTACTGAGAGACATGAGTCAAGACGTATTGACAATCAGCTGAGAGGGCGTTCAGGACGTCAAGGAGACCCTGGTTCATCAAGATTTTACATTTCCCTTGAAGATGACCTGATGAGACTTTTTGGTTCTGATAGATTAACTAGAATAGTAGAGGCCTTAGGTTTAGAAGATAATCAACCAATTGAACACAAGATGCTGACAAATGCCATAGAAAGTGCTCAGAAGAAGGTTGAGGGAAGAAACTTTGATGTTCGTAAGAGAGTATTGCAATATGATGACGTAATGAATACTCAAAGAGGAATCATCTATTCTCAGAGAAAAACTGTACTCAATGGTGAAAATATTAGAGATTCCTTTATTAAAATGTTCGAGGGCATTATAGATGGTGTTATAGCTAATTACTGTACAGAAAGTCAATATGCAGATATGTGGGATTGGGATGCCATAACAAACTACCTCGAAAGCATATTCCTTCCAAAGGGTGCCTTAGAATTAAGTAAGGATGAGCTGGAATCCTTTGATAAAGAAGACTTAAAAGAAAAGCTTATGGAAATTGTTGAAAAAATATATGAGTTCAAGGAGAATGAGATTGGACCTGAACTCATGAGGGAGCTTGAAAGAGTAGTTCTGCTGAGAATTGTTGATGAAAAATGGATGGATCACATAGATGCAATGGATCAACTCAAAAATGGGATTGGGCTAAGAGCATATGGACAAAGGGATCCAGTTGTTGAATATAAATTTGAAGGCTTCCAAATGTTTGAGGAAATGATTCGAAGCATACAGGAGGATTCAATTAAGTTGCTTGTGAGGTCAAGAATTGACAAAGAACATGCACCTAAGCGTGAAAAGGTAGCTGAACCAGTAAATGCAACCCTTGCTGGTGGTGATGAGCCTAAGAAACCAGTTACAAATAACAACAGAGTGGGAAGAAATGATACATGTCCATGCGGAAGTGGCAAAAAATATAAAAAGTGCTGTGGTGCTAATGAGTAAAACTATATTGAACAGGAAATAAAACAAAGTTAAAATAGGTATGAGGGCAACTAGAGCCTTCATACCTATTTTATAATAAAACTATTTAAAAATTTTAAGCTTTATTTCTGTAATTTTGAATGCGCTGAACCATCCACTCACTCATTAGTTTCATTTCTCGTAACATTCCAATTTGTAATTCTCTGGGGAGTCGGATAGTGGAACGGAAGGACTCCAGTGTGAAATCTCCTTTGTACCCACAATCTGCTATCCCTTTTTCAAACATATTCCAGTCTACTGACCCAGAAAAAGGAATGATGTGCTGATCATACCATGAATCGTTATCATGGATATGTAATGAAATCAAACGTTCACCGTATTTCATGATTGATTCATAGATATTCTCATACATGTAATGAGAGTGGCCTACATCAAAACAGAAACCCACATTCTGCATATCAATTGAATCAACAAGGTCAATCAGCTGCTCAGGAGAATTACAGTATCTCCATTCCTTTGAAGAATCAGTATTACGGGTTATTATCATATTCTCGACTGCAAGTTTGACCCCAAAGTTTTCCGCAACCTTTGCTTTTTCTTTAAAAAAAGCTTGATTCATTCGCCTGCACTCAGCTAAATCTTCAACTGCATAGACTGGTGCAATTGGGTGTACAACAGTAACGGGGATTTCCAACAGCCCACACGCCTCTAAAACTCGATCTATCATGCTATTAAGTAGGGCAGTGTCATCATCAGTTTTAAAGTAATTGTACATTAAATTGTGGGATTGATTAAACACGACTCCCTTGCTGTCTGCATATTGTTTTATTTCTTGAATCCACTGCTTCCAATTGTCACTAAAAAACTCTGTTTCACCGTATTTCAAACCCCGGTGTATATAGTTGCAGGCAGTAAAATCCAATGTGCGAAAACCAGCTTCATACAGCAAATCAATGATGGAGAAAATTGTGGTTTCCTCTGAATAAGCATGCTCTGTAGATATAGAAATAAGCATATTTTTTGCTCTCCTTCATTTTATAGACTGACTATTTAAGATTATTGGAGGTATTATATAATTCAATTTCTTCATTTGTTTGGTCAACTATGGATTTGAGAGCTTCTTCAGTGGTATATTTAGGTTGTTGCAGCTTTAATGTTTTATATACTTAAATCAATTTTGAGAATTAGCTAAACCAATCAAACGTTTTGGGGTGGATAAATATGAATAAAATAAAAAAAATATTTGTACGTGAAAAATTGAATAGGGATTTTTATAAAATGCTTGCACTACAAGCTGAGAAAACATTAGAAGGAATAGAATACTTGTATAAATATTTTTCAGATGGTCAGGACTCGGATGGGGATAGGGTTATACAAATAGAACAAGAAGCAGATGAACTGAGAAGAGTGCTCATCTCAACCCTTGAACAAACTTTTATTACACCATTTGAAAGGGAGGATATATACAATCTTTCTAGAGCAATTGATGATTTAATTGATTATAGTGCTTCTACTGTCGAAGAATTAAGACTATTCAAGTTGGAAATAAATAAAAATCTGGTTAGTATGGTGGAAATTTTGCTTCAAGCTTCAACAGCTTTGACTAGTGCTGTTGAATATTTGAAAGATCATAAAACCATTTCTAGCGAGCAGTTGGTTAAAGTAAAAGATTTAGAAAATGAGATAGAAGTTATTTATAGAAATGCAATAGTTGAGTTGTTGGATAATCAAGACTTTAAATATATTTTTAAAATGCGTGAAATATACAGACATATTAGCAATGCGGCCGATAGAGCCGATGAAGCTGCAAATATTATAGGACATATTATAGTTAAAATTAATTAAAATAGGATTAATTTTAATTTTCTTATCATGCCCTTTAAATAAATTTATTTATATTGATAAAAAAATTTGTTGACAAAAAAGCGGACTATGTACTGTACAGAGTATTAATGTTTATTATGAAATCCATGGTGAAGGTATACCTATTCTAATGCTTCATGTATGGAGTCCAGACCATAGGCTAGTGAAAGGATGTATGGAACCGAAAACTTGAAAAGCCCTATGTGAAACCTACACTAATGCTGGCAGGAAGGCAGGATTCGGTCGTAGGTTACATTGGGTTGTGGAATATTATTGAGTTATATCCTAGGACTTCCTTTGTCATACGAGGAAGTGGATTTTTTCCTCTTTTACTTATAAATATATAATAGTCCATCTTTATCATCTTGCTCTAAAGACATATTACAATATAGAAGATAAAATTTTCACTCCTTTCTCCATTTCCTCAATTTTAGTATTTCCGTAGCCGAAAATCAGAGAATGGTCATATGGGGTATAAGGTTCCTTAGATAAATAGTGTTTATTAATTGTGGTAATCTGTATTCCGTTGCTTTCAATTTTACGCATAAGTGTATTATCAAAACGCGTATCATTAAAATACACTACAAAATGTAGGCCTGCTTCTGCACCAGAGATTGTCACACCATTCCCAAATGTGTAATTAAGGCAATCGCTTAAATGATTTCTTTTTTTGAGATACAACTTTCTCATTTTTCTAATATGATATTCAAAGAGGCCAGTTTCAATGAATCTTGCTAATGTTAATTGTTCAAGAATTGGAGAATGAATGTCTGCTACAAATTTTGCGTTTTTCATCTGCTTACATAGGGAACTGGGTAAAACCATATACCCTATGCGCAGTGCAGGCATGAGGGACTTGGAAAAAGTCCCTACATAGATAACCCGTTCGGGGTTCAAATATTGCATTGATTGTATTGGATTTCCATCAAACCGAAACTCACTGTCATAATCATCTTCAATGATGTAAGCATTGTGTTTTTCAGCATATCTTATCATTTCAATTCTTCTTCCAACAGGAAGAATGACACCCAAGGGAAATTGATGACTTGGTGTTGTAAAAATAAGTTTTGGTGGATTATCTGGTAATTCTGATGTAACCATACCATGTTTATCAAGTCTTATTGGTTTTATTTGTACATTATTACTTTCTAAAGTATGAAGAATACCATAACTCAAGGGGTTTTCAACCAAAGCATAGCAATTAGGGGGTATTAGCTGACACAACAAGCTAAACGATTGAGCCGCACCATTGGTTATTAAAATATTCTCTGGATATGTGCAGGCACCTTTAGCACGATTTAAGTAAAGAGAAATTTGCGTCCTTAATTCATAATCACCAAAGGGATTTTGATAGTCCATTTGATATGGCTTAATATCAAGAGCAATATTATGATACATTTGTGCCCATTTTTTGATTGGAATCTCATTTAAATCTGGAATACCTGTACGAAAAGATATGAGGTCGAAGTTCTGGTGTTTATTATCGATTTGCTGTTTATGCACACTTCTTGTTCTTGCTCCTTGAAACAGGACACCCTCAGAAATATAAGTACCAGAGCCACTTTTTGAATATGCATATCCTTCGGCTATCAGTTGTTCATAGCTTTCAACTACCATATTTCTTGCTACATTTAAATATTTCGACAATTCCCGTGATGATGGTAGCTTTTCTCCCGGCTGTAAGGTACCATAAAGTACAGATTCTTTAATAGAACTATATATTTGCTTTGAAAGAGAATCCTTTGACTCTCTATCAAAATCTATGTAAATCATGTATACTTTCCTCCTTTAAGTGGTTCTATAAAAAAATATATAATGTGGAACTTATTGGAACCAATTATTTATGATAAATTGTACTACAGAGTGAAACTAAAGTAAAATCATGAGGTCAAAATGATTGAAATACATCCCAATATGAATGACCAATATCAGAATACATATTTCGGAATACTTGTTTTACAAAACTTTTATGAGCAAGCTGGCGGAAAAGAGACATTTCTCAAATTTACTTATGATGAGTTGAAGAATATTCGCAATTCCCATTCAAATTATGACAGAAAGGTCTTTTGTGAAACTGATGAAGTGGCAAAGCCTTATATTCATTATTACAAAAAATTCAAAAAAACATATCATGTCCTAGCCCAACTTGAATCGATTCTAAATGGAAAGAATTTTCCAGATGCAATCCCATTGGTCCAGGCCTTGTTTATGACAGAATTAAAAACATCCTTGCTCATTGCAGGTCATGATCTAAAAAAATGTAATCTTCCTCTTACAATACAGATGTCAAAAGGGGGTGAAATATATTCGGGTGCAGGAAATCGTAGTATTGTATTAAAACCAAAGGATATTTGTCTTAAAGATCAGAAGAATTATATATTAAGTATTATTTACGGTCAGGACAATACTACACGAATAACGAAAGAAACAACGGATGTTTTTTTCTTGATTGATGGCGTTCCCGGTTTAGAAAAACACCATATAGAGCAAGGACTTAAAACTCTGTTATGGTATGTTCATATGCTTGCACCCGATATAGTTCCTATAGATATGAGAGTCATCAGTACATCAACTATGTAAGGCGGCGAAAATCAATGAACACATATACTTTTTTTATCACGTCATTTATTATCATTTTAAGCCCTGGTACTGGCGTAATTTATACAATTTCTGTTGGAATTTCTAAAGGAAAAAAAGCAAGTATACTTGCTGCATTTGGCTGCACAGCAGGAATTATTCCACATCTGTGCCTAAGTATTGCTCTCTCCTCATTACTTGTAAAAATGAGCAGTGAAGCATTTACAATTATGAAATTACTGGGTGCATTATATTTACTGTACCTTGGCGTAGGTATGATGCTCTCCAAAACAAAACTAGATTTGGAAAGTGCTAAAGCGGAAGATAGCCCTGTGCCCATAGTACGTCGTGGTATACTTATAAATCTTTTAAATCCAAAGCTGACATTGTTCTTCTTTTCTTTTTTACCACAGTACGTAAATTCAAACGGAATGAATTATATTATCGAGAGCTTGGCATATGGACTTGCCTTTATGCTTCTCACCCTTTTGGTTTTTATTGGTTATGGAATATTAGGGGGAACTGCAAAGAGGTTAATAATCAGTTCTCCAAAAAGAATGATTTTGCTACAGAAATTCTTTGGTGTTATCTTCATTATTTTTGCAGTCCAGCTTGCGCTTAGTCCATTATAATTTCTTTTTCTATCCATATGGGTAATACAAAAAAGTAATTTAAAAATTGAAGTATACATTACGTTAGATAAAATATATATATGGGGTATGTAAGCTTAGCGTACGATAATCCGGATTCTCTGCCCATACCCATATATAGCAAAAAGTACCTATATTCACAATAAATTGTGTGTACAGGTACCTTTTGTCAATAGAGTATGTAAGTAATGATTTTATTTTGTTACTCCGAACATCTTCTCGTTATTTATGCGTATTTCTTCCTTTGTCATATGAGGAAGTGGATTTTTTTTCAGATATTCGAGAGTATCTGTAATTTCCTTTTGCACTGTAGACAGTTTGAGTGTATCCCTATCATAAGCGTTTTTAAAAATTTTATCATTATTAATTTACGACACATTTGACAACGGAGAACTAACAGAATAACAATTATTCAAATTTCCGTATATCATGCTGCACTTTCCAATTTCATTGGCTTTTTTTATATTGTTACATTTTGTATATAGTTCTTTATCTACGCCTGAACATATGTGACATGGAACATCACCAGTACAATTGCCCATTAGAATGCCTTCTAAGGCTTCAAGTCTAATTACACTGCTATTTATGTCATATGAAATAAAATTCCTAAAATACTTCTTAGAATCCAAAACCTCGAAATCAAGGCAGGGCACTTTAAATAACCATGGAATTTGCTCCTCATCAACATGATTTTTAGTAGAAACAAGAGAGGGGTCAGGTATAATACATGGTACAATTGAACTGCAAGCCTCGTATTCCCCATGTGAACAAACGTATTTCTTAATAATTTTATCATAGGAGAGATTCTTGCAAAAAGCACAGGACCTATAGGACTCAATTTTGTGTCTATAGTATAGCTTTGAACCGAATATTGTCATGTAATATATTCTATAAATAAAATCTAAAGAAAGTAAATTAGTTTTCCGTAATAACCTAAATAATATATTCATCTTTTCATTGATATATTCCATTGTTTACCACCTCAGTGACAATTTTATCACTAAGTTTTAAAAATGGATATATTTCCCATATAAAAAATCACCTCAATTTTCAATGCTATTCAATTACTTATTTGATTAAGTACAAACCAACTGTTGATATGTTATAATTAAGAAAAAATGAAGTTCAAGCGAAAAAATACATATAACAAATATATAGTGAAAATAAGCTGATTTAAACTTGGGGAGAACGAAATGGGAAAGTTTGTACACCTGCACTTGCATACACAATATAGCCTGCTAGATGGGGCAAATAGAATAACTGATGTAGTACAGAGGGTAAAAGAGTTAGGAATGGATAGCTGTGCCATAACCGATCACGGAGTTATGTATGGTGTTGTTGAATTCTATAAGGAAGCTAAGAAAAATGGTATAAAGCCTATATTAGGCTGCGAAGTATATACAGCAAAAAGAAGTATGTATGACAAGCAGGCGGGAGTAGATTCTGATTATGGACATTTGGTATTATTGGCTAAAAACAATACAGGCTATAAAAACTTGATGAAAATAGTGACTTTGGGGTGCACAGAGGGCTATTATTATAAGCCACGTGTTGATTATGAAACCCTTGAAAAATACTCAGAGGGTATTATTGCACTTAGTGCTTGCATGTCTGGAGATATTCCTACGGCTCTTTTAAACAATGATTACGACAAGGCAATTGAGCTTGCAAAAAAGCTAAATAACATATTTGGACAGGATAATTTCTATTTGGAGCTGCAACACAATGGAATAGGTGAACAGAATTTAGTAAATAACCAATTAATTAAACTTTCTGGAGAGCTTGATATTCCACTTGTTGCTACAAATGATGCTCACTATTTACTAAAAGAATCTTCTAGATCCCATGAAATACTCTTGTGTATACAAACTGGAAAAACTATAAATGATGATAATAGAATGCGCTTTAGCACTGATGAATTGTATATTAAGTCGCCGGAAGAAATGTATGAGCACTTTAAAAATGTTAAAGCAGCACTTGAGAACACTGTTAAGATAGCGCAAATGTGCAATGTTGAGCTGGAGTTCGGAAAGCTTCATTTACCGAGCTTTGATGTTGAGGAGGGCTATACACCCTATGAATATTTAAGGGAAAGGTGTTATAAAGGGCTGGCAGAAAAATATTCGGAGAATTGCGATGAGGATATAGTTCAGAGACTAGAGTACGAACTTTCTGTTATTTTAAAAATGGGATATGTTGATTATTTTTTAATCGTTTGGGATTTTATTAGGTATGCAAGAGAAAATAACATCATGGTTGGACCTGGTAGAGGTTCTGCGGCAGGAAGTATAGTTGCCTACTGCTTGAGCATAACTAGTGTTGACCCAATAAAATATAATCTGCTTTTTGAGAGGTTTTTAAATCCTGAGAGAATAAGTATGCCTGATATAGACATTGACTTTTGTTATGAAAGAAGACAAGAGGTTATTGATTACGTTATCAGAAAATATGGAAAAGAAAGAGTTTCTCAAATAATCACCTTTGGAACAATGGCTGCTAGAGGTGCAATTAGAGATGTTGGAAGGGCGTTGGATATCCCGTATGGAGAGGTGGACGCCATTGCAAAAATGATTCCCTTCCAAATTGGTATGACTATTGATAAAGCAATGGAAATAAGCCAAGAACTTAAGAAGAAATATGATTTAGAGGACCAGACAAAACTGTTAATTGATACTGCAAGAAGTCTAGAGGGCTTACAACGCCATGCCTCTACTCATGCAGCGGGTGTTGTAATTTCTAAAGAACCAATTGTAGAATATGTACCATTACAGATGAATGAAAACAATGTAACTACACAATTTACAATGGGGCTGCTTGAGGAGTTGGGTCTTTTAAAAATGGACTTTCTAGGACTCCGAACACTAACTGTTATTAGGGATGCTATTGAACTCATAGAGCAAGGACATAATACTAAAATAGACATTATGAAAATAAACTATGAGGATATTAATGTATATAAAATGCTCGGTGAAGGTAAAACTGTTGGTATTTTCCAGCTTGAAAGCGGTGGAATGACACAGTTTATGAAGGACTTGCAGCCAAACTCACTGGAGGATATTATTGCTGGCATTTCCTTATATAGACCTGGTCCAATGGACCAGATACCAAGATATATTAAAAATAAAAATAATCCAAAAGGAATAAAATATGCGCATCCTCTACTAGAGAGCATTCTTAATGTTACCTATGGGTGCATGGTTTATCAAGAACAGGTAATGCAAATTGTTAGAGAATTGGCAGGCTACTCTATGGGAAGATCTGACCTTGTAAGACGTGCTATGTCCAAGAAGAAAATTTCTGTTATGCAGGAAGAACGTAAGAATTTCATTTATGGTATTATTGATGAGGCTGGGAATGAGGTTGTAAAGGGTGCTGTTAAAAATGGTGTTGATGAGGTTACAGCAAATAAAATATTTGATGAAATGATGGATTTTGCAAGCTATGCCTTTAATAAATCACATGCAGCGGCATATGCTGTGGTAGCTTATCAGACAGCCTGGCTTAAGTATTATTACCCAACTGAATTTTTAGCCGCTTCATTAAATAGCTTTTTAGGCTCAAGTGATAAAGTATCTCAGTATGTAAATGAATGTAGAGTGCTAAATATACAAGTATTACCTCCAGATGTGAATGAAAGTAATGTTAAATTTACTGTTGTGAACAAAAAAATACGGTTCGGGCTTGCTGCAATAAAAAATGTTGGAGAAAATGCAATAACTTCAGTGATAAACGAACGCACCCAAAATAGTGATTTTACGTCATTTCTTGATTTCTGTCAAAGAATAGAGGGTCATGATGTCAATAAGAGATGCATAGAGAGTCTTATTAAAAGTGGGGCCTTTGATTCCTTAAAGGTATATAGATCAAAGCTTATTGCGGTTTATGAGCGTTTCCTTGATGGCATATCACAAGAACGGAAGAAGAATATGGACGGACAGATGTCTATATTTGACTTAATGCAAGAGCCACAGGAAGCGTTACAAGAGGAATATCCAGATATTAAGGAGTATCCGCCAAATGTTCTGCTTGCAATGGAGAAGGAGATGCTAGGACTCTATGTTTCTGGACATCCCTTAAGTGAATACCAGAGCATACTTGATAATAACATAAATTTGTACAGTAAGGACTTGTTTATAAATAGCAATGATGAAAATTCAAATGACATTGAACTGGAAATCAAAAAGCTCAAAGATTCAATGGCAGTAACTGTTGGTGGGATTATTAATTCAAGAAAGACAAAGACCACCAAGAATAACAATCTCATGGCTTTTATCGGTCTTGAAGATTTGTTCGGAACTATGGAATTGATAGTATTTCCAACTGTTTTTGAAAAGTATTCTCAATTGCTGCAACCTGAAAGTGTAGTTATAGTAAAAGGAAGACTTAGTTTGAGAGAAGATGAGGCTCCTAAGATAATATGTGAAGAAGTATTTCCTATAAAACATTTAGAGGAAAAGGGGCTTTATATGACTTTTGAGAATAAGCTATCAAAGGAGGAAGGTACCGCTTTAAGAGCATTGCTCAAGTACTTTAGTGGAATGACCCCTACTTATATCAAAAATAAAAATGAAAATAAATTTATAAAACTTGATAGGCAATATTGGATTGATGTCAATAATGTTATAATGGAAGAGCTGGAATGTCGTTTGGGAAAGGAAAATATAAGTTTAAAATAACATAATACAGTGCTTAATATTGATTTTTGGTGGAAAATAATATAATATAAATGTCGAGGTGGTTAAATGGACAGCCTAGAAGATAAGATTTCCGGTGAGTATGTTGCTATTAAAGCAGAGGAAAGCGGAGTTACTATTATCGGTTTAACACGAGGAAGAGATACTAAATTTCATCATACTGAGAAGCTTGATAAGGGTGAATTGCTATTAGCGCAATTTACTGAGAATACTTCTGCAATAAAAATTAGAGGTAAGGCCACAGTTTATTGCAGATATGGTACTATTCAATGTGGTGAATAACAATCTGAAAGGTAGTGTAGATGATAATGTGGACAGTGGTATATATGGCCCAAAGCAAAGAAGTAGCAAATCAACTGCATGAGCTTTTGTCCAATGAAGGTATTCTTGTGAAGCTAAGGCCAATAAGCAAAAATCATGAAAACAATGATAATTACTTTGAAGTTCTTGTTCCTGAGGCAGAGGTAGAGGAAGCACATAGTGTTATCATAGAAACAGGTTATTAATAGAGTTAAAAATGTATGATGGCTTCGCGCATATTTTGCTCGAAGCTATTATTTTGCTTTAAAATTATAAAAATACTATTTTATATAGTGGAGACGAGAGGAAATAAATATGATTTATGTTGATACACCACTAACTGTAAGGTATGCAGAAACTGATAGAATGGGAATTGTACATCATTCTAATTATCCAGTTTGGTTTGAAGCAGGTAGAACTGAGTTTATAAAAAAATGTGGAATATCCTATTCTAGTGTTGAAGAAAAAGGCATTATTTTACCATTAGTAGAACTAAAATGTAAGTTTATAAACTCTTCGACCTATGAGGATAAGATTGTTGTAAGAACTAGTATTAAAAGTTACTCAAAGTCTAGGTTGATTTTTTATTATGAAATATTCAAAGAGCAGGATATGGAAAAACCAATAACTACTGGTGAAACGGCCCATGTATGGACAAATACTGTTTTAAAACCCTTAAATTTGCTGAAACACTTTCCAGAACTTTATCATATAATAAGTATAAATGCTGCTGAGGAAACTGATTAAGAAACTGCCAGTTAATAGAGAATTGTCACAACTACTGGGATAAAGAGGTAATATTAGAGAAAAAACAACAAAATATTGCATTACTTTATTACTTTATGATAGACTATGTGTACTTGTTTGTTCCATTTAATTCAAATATAATTAAGTAAATCAGGTGGTGTTCTGGTGATAACAAAAAATATTCCGAATTTATTAACTACGCTAAGGCTTATTATTGTCCCATTTCTTGGATATTTTATATATTATGAAAAGTATACTATTGCTATAATACTTTTTACTTTAGGTGGTTTTACTGATATTATTGATGGTTATATTGCAAGAAAATATAACTTGATAACAAAATGGGGTAAATTCTTCGACCCTTTAGCTGATAAGCTAATGCAAATAACAGCATTGACTTTTTTGGTTATTCGAGATTATATACCAATTGTTGTGCTTGGTATTGTTGTTATAAAAGAATTTCTAATGTTGCTCGGTGGCATTATGCTATATAGAAAAGGCAAGACGGTTATTGGAGCAAATTGGTATGGTAAGCTGGCAACTGTAATTTTTTATTTTGCTATACTTGCGACCATTATTCTTAGTTTAGATAGTCTCAGTAATAGCTTCACTTCTATTGCTATAAAGGTAGCACTTGGAATAGCTGTTGTAAGTACACTATTTGCTTTACTAATGTATATAATTATTTATTTAAAGTTTTCCAAGAATTATGATTCAGGTTTAAATGAAAGTAATAATTAGTAAGTATTAAATATTCTTGATAATGCAAATATAAGTATATAATATTAGGTTATAAAAGGTACACATAATGGTGTGCCTTTAATTTTTTTAAAGATAAAATTAAAATGTTAATAAATTAGTAATAATTTTGTTGTATAATTTAATTCGGAGGATCTAATGTTTGGATATATTATGCCAGAAAAACCCGAACTGAAAATAAAGGAATTTGATATTTATCGTGCATATTACTGTGGGGTCTGTAAATCCATAGGTAAAAGACATGGACAAATAAAAAGAATGACCTTAACCTATGACGCTGCATTTTTAGCCATGCTATTATGCTCAATACTAAATATTAATACTAAAATTGAAAGAGAACGGTGTATTGTACATCCTGCAAAAAAATCATTTGTGGCCTATAATGAAATTATTGATTATTCTTCCGACATAAATATAATATTAGCGTATAATAATATTAAGGATAAGTGGAAGGATGATAAATCAAAGGTGGCTTTAGCCGGTATGCTAGGGCTTAAAAAAGCATATAAAAAGTTGATGGTAGAATATCCAACAAAATGTGCTATAATAAACAAAAGATTAGAGGAACTCTCTCTTCTTGAAGATGCTAAATGTGACTCAATCGACATTGCTGCAGAGCCTTTTGCAAAGTTAATGGAAGAGGTTTTGGACTATGAAGACCTAGATGAGAAAACCAGACAAATTTTAAGATGGATGGGCTATAATCTTGGGAAATGGATATATTTAATTGATGCTTTTGATGATTTAGAGGATGATATAAAAAATTCTAGCTACAATCCATTATTGACTCATTTCAAATATAATGGTAATGATATTTGTGATTTTAAATATGAAATAAAGCAACAAGTAGAGTTTAATTTATTGTACTGCTTAGGTGAAACGTCAAAAGCATATGAACTTTTAGAGACAAATGAAAATAAAGGAATTCTAGAAAACATTTTATATATAGGCATGTTAAGCAAGACTGACAAAATATTAGGCCAGAGGAGTTGTGGAAAAGGTGAAAAACCCATATGAAGTACTGGGAGTTAAAGAAGGAGCTTCAGAGGAAGAAATAAAAAAAGCATATAGAGAACAGGTTAAGAAATACCATCCTGATCAATATCAAGATAACCCTCTTTCTAAGCTAGCAGAAGAAAAGCTCAGAGAAGTAAATGAAGCTTACGATTATTTGACAAAGGGGCAGAGTACTAATGCCAGTAATGGATGGAATGGAAGAAGTTCCACTACAAATAATAGTACAGGTGGCAGTGATGGTTTTAGACAGGTAAGAATGCATATAAACAATGGCAATGTAGCACAGGCTGAGTCAATACTTGAGAGTATTGGGAATAGAAATGCTGAATGGTTTTATTTACGTGGATTAGTATTTATGAAAAAAGGCTGGTATAATGAGGCTGTCATGAATATTAAACAAGCAGTTAATATGGATCCTTCTAATTTCGAGTATAGAAGTACCCTTAATAGAATGAATTCAAATAATAATATGTATCGTGGTAATGCAACTAATAGGGGTTACGGCGGTGGAGGAAGCTTTTGTGATATTTGCCTAGGTCTATGGTGTGCCGATTCCATGTGTGAGTGTTGTGGCGGAGATATGATAGGCTGCTGCTAATAGTTTGTAATCACAGTAATGAAGGTTGAAAGACTAATATAGTAAAAAAATGGGGACCCAGTCCATGCTAGTACTTTATGGAGTTTTGTGCCAAATGTGGGGCGTGGACATAATTATGGAGGTTAATTACAGCGTGAATAACAATAAAAGAATAAAAGGTATTGCATTAGGTGGTATTCTCCTTGCGTTCACGGTAATATGTGTATTTCTAGCATCTATTCTTCCCACTAGTGTGCTTTCTCTTTATGCGATTAGCTCCTTATTTATTGCGGTTATTATTATTGAGTTCGGTACAAAAGCGGGATGGGCGTTTTATATAGCTTCTAGTATATTGTCAGTTATTTTAGTACCAAGACTCGAAGTTATACCGTTTGTTGTGTTTTTTGGATTGTATGGGCTTATAAAGCTTTATATTGAAAGGCTAAGCAGTAGGGTATTAGAGTATGTTCTGAAGTTGGTTTATTTCAATATATGTTTGTTCTTTGGGTTGTTTTTCCTTAAGGAGTTGATACTTAGTGGAATCAACCTTGCCAAGCCGATATATATAATTGCTGCTATATTAGAGGTGGTTTTTATAGTTTATGACTATGTATATACATTATTTATAAGATTTTATGCATCACAGCTGAAGGCAAAATTGAAAATTTAGATATTGAGAAATAAATTGAAAATGGTCGCTGCGTATATTACAATAATTGTAAAATGTGCAGCGTTTTTTTGTATGCACTGAGTTCAATGGAGGATAGCGTAAAATAATCAAAATGCAGTTATAATTTGATTGCGTACCTCCACGATAAATTTCATTATTATTTATGCCAAAGGTTGGCGTGGAGTTTAGCTAGAAAGAATCAAAATGCAGTTATAATTTGATTGCGTACCTCCA